>NZ_JBSFGJ010000079.1:0-28608 GCF_053596515.1 Nonomuraea sp. NPDC001684 | reverse complement strand
CACTCATACAGGGTGGCGAACGCCTCGCGCGAGCCCTGCCAGAAGCGGCGGCGCGAGCAGGTCCGCCGGGAAGATCCCGGTGCTGGTCGCCGGGTCGGCCTCGGCGAGCGGCAGCGGCCACTGCGGCGGCGCGGGCCAGAGCGGCTTGACGAACAGCGGCCCCGGCTCGGCCGGCACCGATCCGGCGAAGTGCACCCGCAGGATCGCGGGCGGCTCCGGCCAGGGCAGACGTCCCAGGACGTCCCGCAGCGGCGCGACCGCGAGCGCGCCGTACACGTCGGCGACCGGCTTCGGCGCCCGCCCGCCGGCCAGCGCGGTCAGGGCCATGTCCAGGACCTCGCGGAAGCGGTGGCCCGCCCCGAAGGCGAGCTCGTCGGCGGTGTCGGGGGCGACGTCGAGCACCCAGGCCAGCTCGGCCCGGCTCAGCCCGCACACCGCGCACAGCACCAGCACCTCGCGCTGCTGCGGGCGCAGCTCGCGCAGCACGCGCTCGACCAGCGCCGAGGCCGGGTCGATGAGCGGGTCCACGACGGGCGGGGCGTAGACGACGTCCCGCCGGCGGATCTGGCGGCGGGCGTAGGCGTACAGGGCGGCACGGGGCGGGGCGACGTCGGGGACGCCGGACAACACGGACGCCAGGACGTCGGACGCGGTGCCCGGATCGCCGAGCTGGTCGGCGCAGTACGCGAACAGCCCGGCGGCATGGCGGTCGTAGAGCTCTGCGATCAGTTCTGTGCGGGGGCGCTGACCGGTGAGCGGCTGGGACACGGGGCCGATCCTCTTGCTAAATGTGCGGACGCTGAGGTGAGGGGTACGCGTCTGGAGTTTGTGGAGGTAATCATGCCAACTCACCCAGGTGCGGCGCACCACTTGATCGGAAATTCCGGTAAATCTCCCTGGTCAGTGAAACGTTTAAGCCGTCCCCCGTGGGGACACAGGGGTGAGGGTCGCCGTAGTCTTGTGGGCCACCGAGATCATGCGGCGGTCGTGGCAGGGGGGCCGCGGCCCTGCCATCGAGCGAGAGGTCACGCGTGATCACATTCGACGCTGTCACCAAACGCTATCCAGACGGCACCACCGCCGTGGACGCCCTCTCCCTTGAGGCGCCCACCGGCGAGATCACCGTGCTGGTGGGCCCCTCGGGCTGCGGGAAGACGACGTCCCTCCGGATGATCAATCGCATGATCGACGCTTCCGAGGGACAGATCCTCCTCGACGGGGTGCCCGTGAGCGGCATCGACCCGCCCACGCTGCGCCGCGGCATCGGGTACGTCATCCAGCAGGCCGGCCTCTTCCCGCACCGGAAGATCGTCGACAACATCGCGACGGTCCCGTACCTGCTGGGCTGGGACAAGAAGAAGGCCCGCGCGCGGGCGATGGAGCTGCTCGAACGCGTCGGCCTCGACCCGGCCTTCGCCGGCCGCTATCCCTTCCAGCTCTCCGGCGGGCAGCAGCAGCGCGTGGGCGTGGCCAGGGCGCTGGCCGCCGACCCGCCCGTGCTGCTCATGGACGAGCCGTTCAGCGCGGTCGACCCGATCGTCCGCACCAGCCTCCAGGACGAGCTGCTGCGCCTGCAGGCCGAGCTGAACAAGACCATCGTGTTCGTCACCCACGACATCGACGAGGCGATCAAGCTCGGCGACCGGGTGGCCGTGCTGCGCGTCGGCGGGCGGCTGGCCCAGCTCGCCGACCCCAAGACGCTGCTGTCGGAGCCGGCCGACGACTTCGTCCGCGAGTTCCTGGGCCATGACCGGGGGATCCGGCGGCTGCAGTTCATCTCCACGAAGGGGCTGCGGCTGCGTACCGACCTGACCGTGCGCGAACGGGCGGCCAGCGACGAGCCGTGGCTGCTGGTCGTGACCGACGACGACCGGCCCGTGGGCTGGTTCGCCGGGTCGCGGCCCGAGGAGCTGGAGCCGTACGGGACGTTCGTGCTCGGCCGCGACTCGATGCGCTCGGCCCTGGACGCGGCGCTGCTGTCGCCCTCCGGCTGCTCGGTCGCCGTGGACGAGGACGGCAGGGTCGTCGGCGTGGCCACCAGGGAGGCCCTGGACGAGGCGCTGGCGGAGGCCGCCGATGCGTGAGGGTCCGCCCAGCATCTGGGAGTGGATCGCCCGCAACTGGGACACCGGCCGCGCCGACAGCATCAGGAACCTGCTGACCGACCACCTGACCATGTCCCTGGTGCCGATCCTGGCCGCGCTGGTGCTGGCGTTGCCGCTCGGGCTGGCCTGCGTGCGCTGGCGCTGGCTCTACCAGCCCACCTCGGGCCTGATGAACGTCGTCTACGCGCTGCCGTCGCTGCCGGTGTTCATGCTGCTGATCTCGGTGACCGGGCTGTCGCAGACCACCGTGATCATCCCGCTGACCTTCTACGGCATGGCCGTGCTCATCCCGGCCGTGGTCGACGGGCTGAACTCGGTGCCCGACCACGTGCGCCAGTCGGCCGTCGCGATGGGGTTCACGCCCATGCGCCGCCTGCTGCAGGTCGAGCTGCCCATCGCCACACCGGTGGTGCTGGCCGGGCTGCGCGTGGTCGCGGTCTCCAGCATCAGCCTGGTCAGCGTTGGCGCGCTGATCGGCCAGGGCGGGCTCGGCGGGCTGTTCACCCGGGCCTACCAGAACCCGTTCATGCCGCCGGTGGTCACCGGCATCGTGCTGATCGTCGCGCTGGCGCTGGTCGCCGACGGCCTGCTGGTCCTGGCCCAGCGCCTGCTCACCCCCTGGGTGCGCGCGCGGAAGGGGACGTCGTGAGCTGGTTGGGCTCGTTCTTCGGCTGGCTGGCCGACTTCTTCGGCACCGGGGCGAACTGGGCCGGCCCCGACGGCATCCCGGCGCGGCTGCTGGAGCACCTGGAGTTCTCGGCCCTGGCGCTGGTGCTGGCGATGCTGATCGCGGTGCCGCTGGGGCTGGCCATCGGCCACACCGGCAGAGGCGAGGTCGTGGTCGTCATCTCGGCGAACCTGGCCAGGGCACTGCCGACGCTCGGCCTGCTGGTGCTGTTCGTGCTGCTGCTCGGCACGTCCTCGATCTGGCCGGTGATCATCCCGCTGGTGCTGCTGTCGGTGCCGCCGATCCTGGTCAACACCTACGAGGGCATCAAGGGCGTCGATCCGGAGCTGCGCGACGCGGCGTACGGGATGGGGCTGCGCGGCGGGCAGGTGCTCGGCCGGGTGCTGGTCCCGGTGGCGCTGCCGCTGATCCTGCTCGGGCTCAGGCTGTCGGCGATCCAGGTGGTCTCCACCACGACGGTCGCGGCGTACACGGGGCTCGGCGGGCTCGGCCGGTTCGTGATCGACGGTTTCGCGACCAAGGATTATGCGAGCGTTGTGGGGGGTTCAGTACTGATTGTGCTGTTCGCGCTTGTCGTGCAGATCGTGTTCGCCCTCATCCAGAGGGTGACCGTTTCGCCGGGGGTGAGCCAGAGACTGAAGGTTCGATAGTCTCCGGTATTACCTGCCGCTTTAGAAGGGAAATTCACACATGAGACGCATGATCGGCACCGCGGCGGTGCTCGTGTCGGCGACGCTGGCGCTGGCCGCCTGCGGCGGCGGGAGCGGCGGTGGGGGCAACCCGCTCGACACCACGAGCGCGGCGCCCAGCGGCTCGGCCTCGGCGGCCGGAAGCAAGGCCGTCATCGGCTCCTTCGACTTCGACGAGAGCGTGCTGCTCGCGTCGATCTACGCCCAGGCCCTTGAGGCCAAGGGCGTGCAGGTCGAGGAGAAGCCGCGCATCGGCAGCCGCGAGGCCGTCTACGACCAGGTCAAGAACGGCGGCCTGACCATCGTTCCGGAGTACAACGGCAACCTGCTGGCCTTCGTCGACCTGAAGAACACCGCCTCGACGACCGACGAGGTCAACGCGGCGCTGAAGGAGAAGCTCCCGGCCGAGCTCGAAGTGCTCGACTCCTCCCCGGCCGAGGACAAGGACAGCCTCTCGGTCACCAAGGACACCCAGACCAAGCAGTCGCTGAACACCATCGAGGACCTGGCCAAGGTCTCCAAGAACATGGTCGTCGGCGGCCCGCCCGAGTTCAAGAAGCGGTGGGAGGCGCGCTTCAAGGAGGTCTACGGGCTGGAGTTCAAGCAGTGGGAGCCGAAGGGCCCGGCCACGGCCGACGCCCTGAAGGACGGCTCGATCCAGGTCGGCAACGTGTTCACCACGGACCCCAAGATGCTGGCCAACAACCTGGTGCCGCTCCAGGACACCAAGAACATCTTCCCCGCCCAGAACGTCACGCCGCTGCTGTTCAAGTCCGGCGCGAACGACACGATCCGCACCACGCTCAACGGCATCTCGGCCAAGCTGAGCACCCAGTCCCTGCTCGACATGATGCAGAAGATCTCCGTCAACAAGGACGAGCCCGCCACGGTGGCCAAGGAATGGCTGACCTCCAACGGCCTCGCCTGACGCCCGCGGCGGGGGCCTCCGGCCGGAGGTCTCCGCTGTGAGCGAGTTCACGGAGGCGATGGCGCAACTGGCCGCGGGCGTCGCGGTGATCACCGTCCGGGACGGGCGTGACGACCTGGGCGTGACCGTGTCGGCGCTGATGTCGGTCTCGGCCGAGCCGCCGCTCGTGCTGATCAGCCTGGCCTCCCGCGGCTACCTCTGCGAGGTGCTGCTCCGGCAGGACCGGTGGGCGGCCTCGCTGCTGTCCTCCGGCCAGGCCGCGATCGCCAGCCGCTTCGCCACCGCCGGCCGTCCCAGCGCCCGCCTCCTGCTGGCGGGCACCCCCCACCACCGGGGGGCGCACACCGAGGCGCTGGTGGTCGAGGGCGGTGTGGCGGCCCTGGAGGCCGAGACGACCCAGGTCGTCCCGGCCGGCGACCACACGCTCTTCGTCGCCCAGGTGCTCGCCGTCCCCTATGTCACCCCCGCGCTCCAGCCGTTGGTACGGCTGCGCGCCCGCTACCGGCCGATGGGATGCTGAATGCGCAGTTTCCTCTTCCTCCTGGGCGGCAACCGCCGTGACGGCAACACCGAGACCCTGGCCAGGCACGCCGCCGCCGCGCTGCCGCCGGACGTCGGGCAACGCTGGCTGCGCCTCGACGACCACCCGCTGCCGCCCTTCCGGGACATCCGCCACTCCGGCGACGGCCTCTACCCCGTCCCCGAGGGCGCGGAGAAGCTGCTCGCCGAGGCCACGCTGGACGCCACCGACCTGGTGATCGTCTCCCCGCTCTACTGGTACAGCGTCTCGGCCACCACCAAGCTCTACCTCGACCACTGGTCGGCCTGGATGCGCGTCCCCGGCTACGACTTCAAGGCCCGCATGGCGGGCAAGACCGTCTGGGCGGTCACCACGATCAGCGAGGAGGACGAGTCGGTGGCCGATCCGCTGATCGGCACGCTGCGCCTGTCGGCGGAGTACTTCGGGTCGTGGGGCGGCGCGCTCATCGGCTACGCCAACCGCCCCGGCGACATCCTGCGCGACACCGGCGCCCTGGAACGGGCCGCGGCCTTCTTCAGCCCCGGCGCTCGAAGTGCGGATACAGGGTCGTCTTCTTCCCGGCCTTGACCAGCGTCTCGACGACCCGGCCCGTGAGGTCGACGACGCCCACGCCGTCCTTGACCGGGGCGAGCAGGTGCCGCTCGTCGTACCAGCCGAGCGTCGGGCCCCACACCGGGCTGAAGGCCAGCTTGATCCGGGTGACGGCCTTGCCGGTCCGGGTGTCCCAGACGCAGGCGGCCTTCTCCAGCGAGGTGCAGGCGGTGACGAAGCGGCGGCCCGACGGGCTGAACGCGCCGAGCCCGGAGGCGGCCGGGCGTCCCCGCACGTGCCAGGTCCGGGTGACGGCGCCGGTGAGGTCGTAGCGGCGGACCGCGGAGGAGCCGTTCTTGCCCCAGCGCACGACCACGCCCTTGCCGTCGTGCGTCCACTGGAAGCCGCCCATGGTGATGAGCGCCTTCTCGATCCGGACGAACCGGGCCTCCAGCGAGGGCACGTCGATCAGCACGATCCCCGCCGAACGCGGCTCGCCGCCCGGCTCGAACACGTTGAGCAGCAGGCGGCGGCCGTCCGGCGACCAGGTGGGCCAGCGCGTCTGCAGGTACTGGCCCGCCCGCTCGGGGTCCTCCGGCACGGGCAGCTCGACCTCGCTCTCCTTGCCCGACCGGCGGTCCAGGAAGGTCACCTTCGGCGCGCCGCCCGCGTGGTGGGCCAGCTTCACCTGCCAGTGCTCGTCCGGGGAGACGCTGACGATCATGCCCCCGTGGTCAGGGAGCATACAAGATCAAATTATCTGATGACGTACCAACCGGGCAAAGAGAGCGGACCGGTGGCGGGCAGGCCCAGCTCGGCCGACAGGCGGGCCAGCGGCCCCCAGGCGTCGAGCCGCATCCTGGCCAGGGCGGCGGACTTGTCCTCGCTGGACTCCGGCCCCCGCAGCCGCTCCAGCGGGTTGATCCTGGGATAGACGCGCACGGGGGCGTCGTCGGCGAGCCCGGCGCGCTCGCGGGCCAGGCCGAGGGCGTGCTCAAGGCCGCCCAGCTCGTCCACCAGGCCGTTGGCGTGGGCGTCCGCGCCGGTCCAGACCCGGCCTCTGGCCAGCTCGTGGGCGCGCTCGCGGGTCAGGCCGCGGCTCTCGGCGACCTTGCCCACGAAGTCGTCGTAGATGCGGTCGAGCCACCCGTTCACCCGGTCCCACTGCTCGGGGGAGAAGCCGCGGGCGGTGGAGAACATGCCGGCGTTGACCCCGTCGGCGACCAGTTCAGTATTTATCCCGATTTTTTGGAGCAAGTCAGTCATGACGGGCTTGCCGCCATAAACGCCGATCGAGCCGGTCAGGGTGCCGGGCTGGGCCACGATCACGTCGGCGCCCATGGACACGAAGTATCCGCCGGACGCGGCCAGGTCGCCCATGGAGACGATCACCGGCTTCACCCGGCGGGTCAGCGTCACCTCCCGCCACACCGTGTCGGAGGCCACGTACGAGCCGCCGGGGCTGTCTACGCGGAAGACCACGGCCTTGACGTGCTCGTCCCGGCGGGCCGCGCGCAGCGCCGCGCTGATCGTGTCGGAGCCCATCGCGCCGCCCCCGCCGAGCGGGCTGCGTCCGCTGCGGCCGCTCCTGATCTGCCCGCTGCCGTGCACGAGCGCGATGCCGTCGGCCATGGGGTGCGGCAGCTTCCGCACCGCCGCGCTCCTGGCGTACCGGGAGACGAACAGCAGGTGGGCCTCGCCGCCCGTGGCCCGGCGGACCTCGTCGTACACCTCGTCGCGGTAGGCGAGGGCGTCCACCAGGCCGCTCTCCTGCGCCTCGGACGCGGTGAAGGGGCCGCGGTCGATCAGTTCGCGCACCTTGGCCGGGTCGAGCCTGCGGCCCTCGGCGATGCCGTGGACGAGCTGCTCGGCGACCGACTCCACGATGCGGGTCATCGACTCGCGGTGGGGCTCGGTCATGTGGTCCTGGGTGAAGGTGTTGACCGCGGTCTTGTACTCGTGCCGCTGCCCGGCCTCGACCGCCACGCCCACCTTGGTCAGCGCGCCCTTGAGGAAACGCTGCTCCATCGCCACCCCCGTGAGCCCGACGTCGCCGCTGGGCTGGAGGTAGACCCGCTCGAACGCGGTGGCCAGGTAGTAGGGCACCGTGCCGCCGCTGAACTCCCCGAACGTCTCGGCGTAGGCCACCGTCAGCTTGCCGGAGGCGCGGAAGCGGGTGACGGCCTCGCGCAGCTCCTGGACCATGGCCAGGCCCATGGGGTTGCCGCCGACCTTGACCACCAGCGCCTTGACCCTGGAGTCCCGGCCGGCCCGCCGGAGGCCGGACAGCACGTCCGACAGACGGGTCTTGCGCATGGACAACACCGCGGCGACCGGGTCGGACGGC
Source organism: Nonomuraea sp. NPDC001684 (assembly GCF_053596515.1). NCBI lineage: Bacteria > Bacillati > Actinomycetota > Actinomycetes > Streptosporangiales > Streptosporangiaceae > Nonomuraea > Nonomuraea sp. NPDC001684. The sequence continues at coordinate 20,779 of NZ_JBSFGJ010000079.1, read as the reverse complement.
GGTCCTTCCGTGAGGCCCTCGGTGAGATCGAGCTCCAGGACCAGCGGGCCGGTGCGCCGCTGGCGAAGCTTGTCGACGGTTTCGAAGATCGCCCTGCCTGCGTCCATATAGCCACCCTAAGCGACACATTTCGTATCGGGCCCGGAAGAGGGCCAGGCGGCCGCCCGGGTAGGGGCGTCCGCCTGGAACCTGGGCCGATACCGGGTCAGCGGTGGCTGTGCAGGGCGGCGTAGACGTTGATGCGGGGGGTGGTGAGCTGGGTTCCCGCGCTGGCGTACGTGATCGGCTTGCCGGTGCGCCGCAACGCGTCGAGGAGCTGGTCGGAGGTGGCGTGCGCGCGCTTCTGCCGCAGCAGCGCGAACGAGCCGGCGACGTGCGGGGCGGCCATCGAGGTGCCGTTCAGCGTGGCGTAGGCGTTGCCGCTGATGGCGGCCGTGATCGAGACGCCGGGCGCGAACAGGTCGAGCATGGCGCCCCGGTTGGAGAAGGAGGCCACGGCGTCCTGCTTGTCGGTGGCGCCCACGGTCACGACGTTGGAGACGCAGGCGGGCCAGGAGACGGAGGCGTCGAAGCCGTTGTTGCCCGCGGCCACGACGGTGGCCACGCCCTTGGCCTGGAGCTGGTCCACCTCGGCCTTGAAGTCGGCGCCGTCGCCCTCGTCGCAGTAGGCGTCGTACTTGCCGCCGCCCAGGCTCAGGTTGACCGCGGCGATGTCGTACTGGTCGGCCAGCACGTTCGCGTACGCCATGCCGGTCAGGACCGAGGAGTCGTAGGCGAGCACGCAGGACGCCGCGGCGCCGCAGTAGGGGGAGTTGTCGAAGCGGCTGAAGACCTGGATCGCGATGATCTTGGCCTTGGGGGCGACCCCGGGGTTCGGGAACTCCTTGGTGGCCTGGCCCGCGGTGATGCCCGCGACGTGGGTGCCGTGGTAGCACAGGCCGTACTCGGGCCGGGGGGCGTTGCGCAGGCACGCCTCGGTCTCGGAGCTGGCCGCGCCGTCGCCGATCTGGAACTGGCTGCCGTTGGGGCACAGCGGCGTCGAGCCGTCGGCCGGGTCGGTGGCGGAGAAGCACGCCTGCGCCGCGATGCGGCGGCCGAAGGCCGGGTGGTCGTTGTCGATGCCGGAGTCGATGATCGCGACGGCGGTGCCCTTGCCGGTGAAGCCCTGCCGATGCGCCCGGTCGGCGCCGATCAGCGGCACGCTCTGCGCCAGCGAGGGCTCGTTGAGCCGGTCCTTGCGGATCGAGACGACGTCCGCCTGCTCGGCGACCTTCTCCAGCTCGGCGCGGGTGCCGCGGTAGACGAAGAAGTCGAGCTTGCCGGCCAGCTCGGCGGGCGGCGTGGCCACGACGTTGCGCTTGTCCTGCCTGACCCCTTCCGCACCGGCCAGGGCCGACTGCACCTGGGCGGGCTGGCGGACGCGGACGATGACGCGGTGCTCGCCCGTCGAGGTGACGGCCGGGTCGATCTTGGACTCGGGGTCGGCCAGGGCGGGGGTGGCGACCAGCGACGCAGCGGTGGCGGCGAGGGTGATCGCACCGGCCAGCAGAGACATGAGTCTCAACTGATCCTCCGGGGGGTCAGGGGGCGTTTGTGTAAAGAAGTGTAGATATTGGACAAGAGATGTCAGAGAGGCGCTTGTGTTCTGTTATCGCTTCTTGTCCTGGTAAGCGAAAGGGCCGGATCGTCGGATCCGGCCCTGTTCTGGGTGCTGGTGTCAGGCTTTGGGAGTGCTCGGGGCCGTGGCGCTGAACACGTCGATGCGGGCCGTGCGCGCCTGGGCGCCGCCGGCGGCGTAGCCGATGCTCCGGCCGGTGGCCTGCAACCGCTGCAGGCTCTGCGCCACCGTGAAGTTCGGGTACGCCTGCCGCATCAGCGCGAACGCCCCCGCCACGTGCGGCGCGGCCATCGACGTGCCGCTCTTGTCGGCGTAGGTGTCGTCCGGCACCGACGACCTGATGCCCACGCCCGGCGCGAGCAGGTCGAGCAGCGGGCCCCGGTTGGAGAAGTCGGCCGGCGCGTCCCGGTCGTCGGTGGCCCCCACCGCGACGGCGGAGGAGATGCAGGCGGGCGCCGAGACGCCGTCGGGGAAGCCGTTGTTGCCGGCCGCCACCACGGGCGCGACCCCGAGAGAGATCAGCGTGTCGAAGTCCGGCTTGAGGCTCGCCGCGCTCGGGTCGGAGTCGCAGTTCTCGCGGTACGGCCCGCCGCCGCCCAGACTCAGGTTCGCCGCGGCGACGCGCCGGGCCGCGGCCACCCGCGCGACGTACTCCAGCGCCAGCTTCTGGTCGGAGGTGTAGCTGAGGAAACAGGGCGCCTGGGTGCCGATGACCGCGCACGTCATCGCGCTGTCGATGCGGCTGAACACCTGGATCGGCAGGATGCCCGCGGCGGGCGCGACGCCGTCGGAGGGCGCGCCGGTCGTCATCCGGCCCGCGGCGATGCCCGCGACGTGCGTGCCGTGCGAGCAGGCGTTGACGCCGTTCACGACGCACTGGGCGGTCTCGGCGTCCGCGGACCCCGGGCCGGTCTGGCTCGGCTGGTTGTTCGGGCAGAGCGAGACCGAGCCGTCACTGGCGTCGGAGGAGGAGAAGCACGCCTCGTCCACGATCCGGCCGGCGAAGAACGGGTGGTCGCGGTCGATGCCCGTGTCCAGGACGGCCACCGTGAAGCCCCGGCCCGTCCAGCCGGCCGCGTTGGCCCGGTCGGAGCCGATGATCCGGGTGCTCCTGTCCAGGACGGCCGGGCGCAGCTCGTCCTTGTAGACGGCCTGGACGCGGTCGTCCGTCCTGAGCCGGGCCAGCGTCTTGCCGTCCAGCTCGGCGACGAAGAAGTGGGGCGACTGCGCCGCCTCCAGCACCCGGCTGCCCTCGGAGGCCTGTTCGAGATCCTTGGCCACGGCCTGCACGTTCTGCCCCGGCTTGAGCTGAATGATCGACCGGACCTTGCTCTTGGCCTGGACCTCCGCGACGAGGGCGGGGCTGATGACCGGGTCGCCGGTGTCACGCGCGTCGGCGCTCAGCGGTGGCGCCGCGCAGAGCACGGCTGATGTCGTGGCCAGCGCGGCAGCGCAGGCGAGCAGGGACCGTAGCCTCACTTAGTCCTCCGAGGGTCAGACCGTCCGGTGTGAGGTGTCCATCCCCTGGTGTGACAAGTGTGATGTCGGTGACCTATGTGAAAGCAGTGAAAGCTGAGCGGGTTTTTGCCATGCGGCGGGGAAGACGGAAGGGCCGGTCGGGCCCTTCCGTCGGTGAAGCTGACTCAGAGCGACTTGAGCACGTTCTTCGTCGCCTTCCTCAGCGCCGCCTTCGACGCCGCGCCGCTCAGCCGCACCTTCTCGGCGGCGGTCAGCACGGTGGTGCCGTTCCTGCCGTGCGCCCAGTTGAGCCAGGCCGTCAGCAGCGCGCTGTCCAGCTTGTCGCGGGACGTCTTCGTGCCCTTCAGCACCCGGTACGCCTTGCCCAGCGACGACGCCTTGGTCAGCTCGGGGAACACCTTGCTGGCCTTGCCGATCAGCTTCAGGTAGCAGTTCAGCGTGTTGTCGGGGATCGTCCCGCTGCTGCGGTGGATCTCCACGGCCCACTTGCCGGCCGTCATCCTGGCGCCGGCCGTGCCGCGCGTGCAGACGGCGGCGGCCGACGGGGCGGGGGTCGGCGTGACGGTCACCGTCACCGTGACCGTGGGCAGCGGGACCGGCGTGACCGAGGACGTCGGGGCCGGCGCGGGCTGCCCGTCGTCGGGGTCGGGCTGGGGCGTCGGGCCGCTGCCGTCCGTGGGGTCGGGCTCGGGGGCGTCCGTGGGGCCGGTCGTCGGCGACTGCGTGATCGGCGGCTGGGTGCCGGTGCCGGCCAGGGCGGCGCCCACGTCCAGGCGGGGGGTGGTGACCTGGGCGCCGTTGGCCTCGTACTGGTAGGGCCGGCCCGTGGTCTTCAGCGTGTTGATCAGGTCGGCGACGGGCGTCTGCGGCGAGGCGGCCTTCATCAGCGCCAGCGCGCCGGCGACGTGCGGCGTCGCCATCGACGTGCCGCTGTGCGTGGCCATCTGGTTGTCCGGCACCGAGGACTGGATGTCCACGCCGGGGGCGAAGAAGTCGACCAGCGAGCCCCGGTTGGAGAAGTCGGCGATGGCGTCGGCGCCGTCGTTCGCGCCGACCGCGACCGCCGAGGAGACGCACGCGGGGTAGGAGGCGCCCTCGAAGAACTCGTTCCCGGCGGCGACCACGGTCGCGATGCCCTTGGCCAGCAGGGCGTCGATCTTCGGCTTGAAGACCGCGCCCTCCTCGGTGGCGTCGCAGTCGGTCTCCGACAACGCGCCGCCCAGGCTCAGGTTCACCGCCGCGACGGGCTGGGTGAGCGTGGCCACGTAGTCCATGGCCAGCCGCAGCGACGACTCGAAGGCCAGCAGGCACGACGACTCGCCCGTGCAGATGTCCTCGTCGTTCACCCGGCTGAACACCTGCACCGCGATGATCCCGGCGCCCGGGGCCACGCCGCCGCTGCCCGCCGCGATGCCGGCGACGTGCGTGCCGTGCTCGCACAGGTTCACGCCGCCGGACAGGCACTTGGCGGTGGTGGCGTCGGCCGCGCCCTCGCCGGTCTGCTGGGGCTGCCCGTTCGGGCACAGCGACTCCACGCCGCTCTCCACGGCCGAGAAGCACGCCTCGCCCACGAGCCTGCCCCCGAAGTACGGGTGGTCGCGGTCGATCCCGGTGTCCAGGACGACGATGTTCTGGCCCGCCCCGGTGAGGTTCTTCTCGTGGGCCTTGTCCGCGCCGATCTGGGTGATGTTGGACCCCACCTCGGCCGGCGCGTACGTCCGGTCGCGGTGGATGGACGTGACGCGCGGGTCCTCGGCCAGCTTCGCCAGCTCCTCGGCGGTGCCCTCCACCACCATGAACGACTGGCTCTGCGGCTGCAGCAGCACGTCGACGCTCTGGGCCGCCGCCACGCCGGCCACCGGCTCGTGCTGCGCGGCGTCGGTCAGCTCCACGATGGCGCGAGTGGTGTCGCCGTCGAGCGCGAGGCCCTCCTCCAGCTTGCTCTGGGAGGGCGTCGGCGTCGGCGTCGCCGCGGGGTCGTCGGCGAACGCCGGGACGGAGGCCGATGACAGGGCCAGCACGATCGAGCACACGATCAGGGGGCGAAATCGCACGCGTCCTCCGAGGGGGATGATCTCGGAGTTTAGGGCGATTTATCCCGCCAGCACAGAGCCTGGCCCTGTTTCTCACCGAACTTTCAGCGCACGCACCTCAAACGTTCAACGACCCCGACGGCCCCGCAGACTCCGAAGACTCCGTCGGCGCCTCCTTGGTCAGCCACACCGCGCCGAGCGGCGGCACCCGCAACGTCGTGGAGAACGGCAGCCCGTGCCACGGCTCGGCCTCCGCCTCGACCCCGCCCATGTTGCCCACGCCGCTGCCCCAGTAGTCGTAGGCGTCGGTGTTGACGACCTCCGCCCAGTGGCCGCCGTAGGGCAGTCCGAGCCGGTAGCTCTCGTGCGCCCCGCCGCTGAAGTTGACCACGCAGGCCGCCGCCGACCCGTCGGCCGCGTACCGGACGAACGAGAACGTGTTCCCCGACGCGTCGTCGGCGTCGATCCAGCGGAACCCCTCCGGCTTGGCGTCCTGCTCCCACAGCGCCGGGGTCTCCTTGTAGAGCCTGTTGAGGTCGCGGACGAGCCGCTGCACGCCCTTGTGCCCGTCGAACTCCAGCACCCACCAGTCGAGCCCGCGCTCCTCCGACCATTCCGAGCCCTGGCCGAACTCGCCGCCCATGAACAGCAGCTGCTTGCCCGGATGCGCCCACATGAACGCCAGCAACGCCCTGAGCTGGGCGAACCGCTGCCATTCGTCCCCCGGCATCTTGCCGAGCAGCGAGCCCTTGCCGTGCACCACCTCGTCATGGGACAGCGGCAGCACGTAGTTCTCGGAATAGGCGTAGATGAGGGAGAACGTCATCTGATGGTGGTGGTACTGGCGGAAGATCGGCTCGCGGCGCAGGTATTCGAGCGTGTCGTGCATCCAGCCCATGTTCCACTTGAACCCGAAGCCGAGCCCGCCCAGGTGCACCGGCCGCGAGACGCCCGGCCAGGCCGTCGACTCCTCGGCGACGGTCGAGATGCCCGGAGCCTCCCGGTAGCAGACGGAGTTCATCTCCTTGAGGAACTCGACCGCGTCGAGGTTCTCCCGGCCGCCGTAGACGTTGGGGGTCCACTCGCCCTCGCGGCGCGAGTAGTCGAGGTAGAGCATCGAGGCGACCGCGTCCACGCGCAGGCCGTCGACGTGGAACTCCTTCAGCCAGTAGAGGGCGTTCGCGACCAGGAAGTTCTTGACCTCCCTGCGGCCGAAGTCGAAGACGTAGGTGCCCCAGTCGGGGTGCTCGCCCCTGGCCGGGTCGGCGTGCTCGTACAGCGGGGTGCCGTCGAAGCGGGCCAGGGCCCACTCGTCCATGGGGAAGTGCGCCGGCACCCAGTCCAGCAGCACGCCGATGCCGCGCTGGTGCATGCGGTCCACGAAGTGCCGGAACTCGTCGGGCGTGCCGAACCGGGCCGTCGGCGCGTAGTAGGACGTCACCTGGTAGCCCCACGAGCCGCCGAACGGGTGCTCGGCAACCGGCAGCAGCTCGACGTGCGTGAACCCCATGTCGGCCGCGTACTCGGAGAGCTGGTCGGCCAGCTCCAGGTAGGACAGCCCCGGCCGCCACGAGCCCAGGTGCACCTCGTAGACGCTCATCGGCCCGAGCTGCGCCGGCCGCTCGCGCCGCGCGGCCATCCAGTCGTCGTCGGCCCAGGTGTAGGCGGACTCGTCGATCACGGACGCGGTCATCGGGGGCACCTCGGTGCGCCGGGCCATGGGGTCGGCCTTGTCGCGCCAGAGCCCGTCGGCGCCGAGGATCTGGAACTTGTACCGCTCACCGGCCTCCAGCCCCGGGACGAACAGCTCCCACACGCCCGACCGGCCGAGCGAGCGCATCGGGTAGGCGGTGCCGTCCCAGTGGTTGAAGTCGCCGACGACCCTGATGCCGCGCGCGTTCGGCGCCCAGACGGCGAACGCGGTGCCCCGCACGTCCTGGTGCTCCATCACGCGGGCGCCCAGGACCTCCCACAGCCGCTCGTGCCGCCCCTCGCCGATGAGGTGCAGGTCCACCTCGCCCAGCGTGGGCCAATGCCGGTACGGGTCCTTGACCTCGTACGGCTCCCCACCGGCGTACCGGACGCGCAGGGTGTAGTCGGGCACCTTGTCCAGCCCGGCGACCGTGGCCTCGAACACGCCGTGGGCCTGGTGTCTCATGTCGTGGGCCGTGCCGTCGTCGAGCACCACCTGCACCCGCTCGGCCAGCGGGCGCAGCGCGCGGAACACCACGCCGCCCGGGACCGGGTGTGCTCCGAGCACGGAGTGCGGATCGTGGTGCGCCCCGCCAGCGAGGCGGTCGAGCTCTGTCCTCATGGGCATGCTCCCAACCCTGCCTTATGATGACCGTCCATCTCAGGCACTGCCCGCTTTCACGGCGACAATCACCGAATGTGCAAAATCCCGGGATGATCGCAGAAGTATGCGGGATCGTCATGGATGATCCTTGGCCGTGTCGTGGCCGGATCCGCCCTGTACAAGGCGATCAGGCGCCCGATGTGTCCGGCAGCAGGTCGTCCACCGGCATGCCGGCCCCTTCGGCCAGACCGGCCGCCAGCGCCGCCGCCCCCAGCCCCGCCGTCACGGCCGCCGTGATCCGGTCCACGTCGCCCCGCTCGCCCGCCGGCAGCGGCGCGCCGACGGACGCCCTGAGCGCGGCGGCCTTGCCGAGCAGCCGCGCCGCCTCCGCGTATCGGCCGCCGAGCGCCCGCGCCCCCGCCAGCCCCTCCAGCCCGAGGGCGGTCGCGCGCGGGTCGCCCACGTTGCGGGCGGCGGCCAGCCCGCGAAGCTGGAACTCCAGCGCGCCCGCCGCGTCCCCGCGCAGCTCGGCCACGAACCCCAGCTCCGCCAGGATCAGCGCCGCGCCCGGCTCGCCGGAGACGTCCAGCACCCAGTCCAGCCAGCTCAGCAGCAGCCGCTCGGCCTCGTCGAGCCGTCCCTGGCGGCGCGCGCCGAGCGCCAGCCCGATCTCGGCGAACTCCTCGGCCGGACGGTTCGACTGCGACACCGCCAGCCGCCTGGCCCGCTCGTGGTGGTCGTCGGCGGCCGCGTGGTCGCCCCGCAGCATGGCGATCCGGCCCAGGCGGGACAGCGCGTCGGAGACCGAGCTCCACAGGCCCAGCTCCTCGGCCATGCGCAGGCCCTCCGCGCGCAGCTCCGCGGCGCGGTCGTAGTCGCCGATGATCTCGGCGTGGCTGCCCAGGCACTCCGCCGCCCGCAGCTCGCCCCAGCGGTCGCCGGTCCGCCGGAACAGCGCCAGGCCGCGCTCGCCGTCGCGCCGCATGCCCGCCAGGTCGCCGCGCATCCCCGCCCATCTGGCCCGGACGGTCAGGGTGGCGGCCATGCCCCACTCGTCGTCCAGTTCGGCGAACTCCGACAACGCCGTCTCGATCATTCCGGCGCTGATCGACAGATCGTCGTACCCGAACAGGGCGAAGCCGACGAACCATCGCGCCCTGGCCCGCTCCCTGGCGTCCTCGACCGCCGTGAACAGTTCCGTCACGTCAGGGCCCGGCGGCTGCCCCACCAGCAGCCGCATACCCGCCAGCCACGCCCTGGCCTGGGGGGCGCCCGGATCGTCGTCCGCCGCGATCGACAGCGCCGCCTCCAGCGCCCGCTTGCCCTCGCCCAGCCGGCCGCGCAGCACCCAGTACCAGGCCAGGGCGTTCACCAGCCGCAGCGCCTCGGCCGCCGCGCCGAGCCGCACCGCCGTCTCCAGCGCCGCGCGCAGATTGCCGCCCTCGGCGTCGAGCCGGGCGAGCGCGCGCCGCTGCCCGTGCCCCCGCAGGTACGGCTCCGCCCGCTCGGCCAGGTCCGTGTAGTGGCGCACGTGCCGGAGCCGCACCTCCGCCGGCTCGCCGGCCGCCTCCAGTCGCTCCACGCAGTACGCCGCCACCGACTCCAGCAGCCGGAACCGCGGCTCCCCGTCACCCCACGCCCGCACCACCAGCGAGCGGTCCACCAGCCTGGCCACCGCGTCCAGGACGTCCACGCCCGGCTCGGCGCAGACCTCCTCGGCCGCCTCCAGCGTGCATCCGTCGGCGTGCACGGCCAGCCGCCGCAGCACGACGCGCTCGTCCTCGCCCAGCAGCTCCCAGCTCCAGTCGATCACCGCGCGCAACGTCTGCTGCCGGGCGGGCGCGCCGCGGCGGCCGGAGGCGAGCACCCGGAACCGGTCGTCCAGCCGTTCGGCGAGCTGGCGCGGGGTGAGCGTGCGCATCCGCGTCGCGGCCAGCTCCAGGGCCAGCGGGATGCCGTCCAGGCGGGCGCAGATCTCGGCGACGTCGGCGTCCGGCTCGATGCCCGCGCGCGCGGCGAACAGCTCCGCCGCCGCCTGCGGTCCCAGGGGCGGCACGCTCCACAGCGCCTCGCCCTCGACGCGCAGCGACTCCTGGCTGGTGGCCAGGACGCGCAGCCCGGGAGCGGCCCGCAGCAGCCGTCCGGCCAGCGCGGCGACCTGCTCGACGACGTGTTCGCAGTTGTCCAGGACGAGCAGCGTCCGGGTGCCCTCCAGGACGTCGGCCAGCCGGGCGGTCAGGTCCTGCGCCGCGCCGCCCACGTCGTCGCGCAGGCCGAGCACCGCCGCGACCGCCTCGGCCACCTCGACCGCCGGCGCCCCGGCGCGCAGTCCCGCCAGCTCCACCAGCCACACCCCGCCGCCGAAGCCGGGCGGGCCGGGGGAGTCGGCCGCGGCGAGCGCGAGGCGGGTCTTGCCGACGCCGCCAGGGCCCGTCAGCGTGACCAGCCGGTTCGCGCGCAGCAGGGCGCGCACCTCCGCCACCGCCTCCTCCCGGCCCACGAGCCCGGTGAGCGGCGCCGGCAGGTTCGTTCGCCGTCGCTCCGGTCCGTCGAGCGCCGGGTCCTGCTCAAGGATCGCCTGGTGCAGCGCGACCAGCTCGGGACCGGGGTCGAGCCCGAGCTCGTCGGCCAGCCGCGTCCGCAGGTCGGCGTAGCTGGCCAGCGCCTCGCCCTGCCGTCCGGCCCGGTACAGGGCGCGTACGTGCGCGGCCCGCAGCCGCTCGCGGAACGGATGCTCGGCCACCAGGTCGGTCAGCTCGGCCGCCAGCAGCCCGTGCTCGCCCAGCCCGAGCCGCGCCTCGGCCAGCTCCTCCACGGCCACCAGCCGCTGCTCGTCGAGCCTGGCCACGGCCGCCCTGGCGAACTCCTCGTCGGCGAACTCCGCGAAGGCGGCCCCTCGCCAGAGGTCGAGGGCCTGCCGCAGCAGCCCGGTGCGGGTCCGCGGGTCGGCGCTGCGCTGCGCCTGCCCGACGAGGGCGGCGAACCGTCCGGCGTCCACGTCCTCGGGCTCGACCCGCAGCACGTACCCGGGCGCCCGGTACGCCACCAGCTCGCGGTCGCCCAGCACCCGGCGCAGCTGCGACACCTTCACCCGGAGCGCGGCCAGGGCGTTCGCCGGCGGCCTGCCGCCCCACAGGTCCTCGATCAGCCGGTCGGCGGAGACCGGCCGCCCGGCGTGGATCAGCAGGTCGGCCAGCAGCGCCCGGACCTTGACCTCCAGCACCTGGACGGGCTCGCCGCCGGGCCCCCACACGGCGAGCGCCCCCAGCACCCCGAACCGCACTCCACCCCCCATAAGCAACTCCGAATCAGACCATAACCCCCTGCGGGCAGGGTGAAGACATCCGTCAGAACCTAAGGAATCCCGAAATGTCAGAAGAAATTTCCATCATCGGTCTCGGCCTCATGGGCGCGGCGCTCGCCGGCAGCCTGCTGGACGCCGGTCACCGCGTCACCGTGTGGAACCGTTCGGCGGACAAGGCCGAGCCATTGGTCGCCAGGGGCGCCACCCGCGCCGGGACGGTGGCGGAGGCGGTCGCGGCCAGCCCGCTGGTGATCGTCTGCGTGCTCGACTATCCGGCCGTGTACGAGCTGCTGGCCGACGTCCCGCTGACGGGCCGCGTCGTGGCGAACCTGACCACCGGCCGGCCCGTCGAGGCCAGGCAGGCGGCCGAATGGGTGGCCGCACGCGGCGGCGACTACGTGGACGGCGGCATCATGGCCGTGCCCCAGATGATCGGCCGGCCCGGCGCGCTCGTGCTCTACAGCGGTTCGCAGCCGGCCTTCGACCGCTTCGAGGACGCGTTCCGCGCGATGGCCGAGCCGCGTTTCGTCGGCTCCGACCCCGGGATGGCCCCGCTCCTCGACCTGGCCATGCTCACCGGCATGTACGGCCAGATCGCCGGCTTCCTGGAGGCGGCCGCGCTCGTCGACTCGGCCGGCTACCCGTTGACCGACTTCACCAGCACCCTCCTGGTCCCGTGGCTCAACGCGATGGCCGCCCTGCAACCGGAGTGGGTCAAGTCCGTCGAGTCGCGCGACTACACGACCTCGGTGTCGAACCTGGAGATCAACAGGTCCGGCCTGGAGAACCTGGTGCGCGCCTTCCGTGAGCAGCAGGTCAAGCCCGACCTCCTGCTGCCGCTGAAGGCGATCATCGACCAGCGCACCGCCCGCGGCCACGGCGCCGAGGGCCTGCCCGGCCTGGTCGAAGAGCTGCACTGACCCCCGGGCCGCCCGCGGCGGGGTCCGCCGGTCAGGCGGGGCGGGGGTGGAAGGCGGCCAGCGGGATGGAGACCCACGACGGGCGGTTGCGGGCCTCGTAGACCACCTCGTACACCGCCTTGGACAGCTCGAACGCCCGCAGCAGCGCCGCGTCCCCGACCGTGATCATGCCGCCGCCCTCGCGGTAGCCGTCCAGGAAGGCGGTGCGGTTGCGGTCGGCCCAGGCCTCGGCCCGGGGCTGGAGTTCGGCGGCCTGCGGGTGGTCGGCCAGCAGGTGCCTGGCCGCGTAGTCGAACGAGCGCAGCATCCCGGCCACGTCGCGCAGCGGCGACGACAACGCCCGGCGCTCGGCCAGCGGTTGCCCCGGCTCGCCCTCGAAGTCGAGCACCACCCAGTCGGTGGGCGTGCGCATCACCTGGCCCAGGTGGTAATCCCCGTGAACACGCTGCACGGGCACTTCTCTGGTGAGCAGTTCCACCTGGTGGTAGGCGTCCTCCAGGGCCGCCACGTGCCGCCGCAGCTCGGGCACCTCGGCCATGGCCCGCCCGAGCTGTCGCCGGAACCCCTCGGCCATGCGTTTGACCTCGGGAATCTCGACCAGGTCCGTGGGGAACGCCGCGGCCAGCTCGTGGTGGACGCGGGCGGTGGCGATGCCCAGCCGTACGGACTCGGCGGCGAAGTCGCCGCCCGCCTCGGCGGCGGTGACCCCCGGCAGCGAGGCGTACAGGTCGCGGACGCTGGTCAGCGCAAGATCCCAGCCGTCGTTGGCGTTGGACAGGTACTCCTGCATGAAGGCGAGCGTGGTGTCCGTGCCGTCCACGTCGGCCTCGATCCAGCCGTACGGCTGGGCGATGTTCGGCGCGCTCCGGACGGCCAGGGCGCTGATGATCTCCAGCTCCGGATTGACGCCAGGGACGAGCCGGCGGAACAGCTTGCAGATGTAGGAGTCGCCGTACACGAGCGAGGTGTTCGACTGCTCGGCCCCCAGCACCAGGCTGCGCTGGGAGGTGTCGATGACGACGCCGGGCGCGTGCCGCATGCGCAGCCCGCTGCGGGTCTCGTCGCCCGCCATGCCCTCCAGCAGCCAGCTCATGGCGTCGGCGTCATGGACGGCGTCATAGAAGTAGGCGTCGCCGAGGCTGCCGACGAGGGCGTGGTTGAGCCGGTCGGGCAGGTCGTGCCGCTCGCCCAGGAAGATCTGGTACCGGTCCCGCGCGCCCTCCTGCCAGACGGCCACGATCACGTGCCGGAGCCCTGGCCTCAGCAGGACGTCCGACTCGATCGACAGATCGTCGATCGGGCGCCCCTTGCCGCCGAACCATCGTTGGCGGCCGATCCATGCGGCAAGGAGCTCCTCTATCACGCCCTACTCCTCCTGGGTGTGTGCCGGTGGGAGTGTGAACCAATAGAACCCATGCCCGGGAAGCGTCAAAAGATACGGTAGTTCGCCAATTGCCGGGAATGGGACCCCTCCCATGGTTTCCACGGGGGAGACGCCGACGAATCTGCGCAGGTCAAGCTCGACCGGTTGCGGGAAGCGCGACAGGTTGTTGACGCACAACATCCGGTCGTCGCCCAGCTCCCGGACGAACGCGAGCACGCTGGGGTTGGAGGAGTTGAGCTCGGCGAACTCGCCGAGCCCGAAGACGGGGTGACGTTTGCGGATCTCGATCATCCGCTTGGTCCAGTGGAGCAGCGAGCCCGCGTTCTTCTGGTGGGCCTCGACGTTGATCGCCTGGTAGCCGTAGATCGGGTCCATGATCACGGGCAGGTAGAGCCGCCCGGGGTCGCAGTCGGAGAACCCGGCGTTGCGGTCGGGGTCCCACTGCATCGGGGTACGGACGCCGTCGCGGTCGCCGAGCCAGATGTTGTCGCCCATGCCGATCTCGTCGCCGTAGTAGAGCACGGGAGAGCCCGGCAGCGACAGGAGCAGCGCGGTGAACAGCTCGATCTGGTTGCGGTCGTTCTCCAGCAGGGGAGCCAGCCGCCGGCGGATGCCGACATTCGCCCGCATACGCGGATCTTTGGCGTACTCCGTGTACATGTAGTCGCGTTCTTCGTCGGTCACCATTTCGAGCGTCAGCTCATCATGGTTCCGCAGGAAAATCCCCCACTGGCAATGTTCCGGAATTTTCGGCGTTTGTGCCAAAATTTCGGAAATTGGGTAGCGGGACTCTCGGCGGACCGCCATGAAAATGCGGGGCATGAGCGGGAAATGGAAGGCCATGTGGCATTCGTCCCCGCCGCCTACCGGATCGCCGAAATATTCCACCACGTCCGAAGGCCACTGATTCGCCTCGGCGAGCAGCACCCGGTCCGGGAAGAGCCGGTCGACCTCGCGCCTGATGCTCTTGAGGTATTCGTGCGTCCTGGGCAGGTTCTCGCAGTTCGTGCCCTCCTCCTCGAAGAGGTAGGGCACCGCGTCCAGGCGGAAGCCGTCGATGCCGAGGTCCAGCCAGAACCGCAGCACCTCCAGCATGGCCTCCTGCACGTCCGGGTTCTCGTAGTTGAGGTCGGGCTGGTGGTGGAAGAAGCGGTGCCAGTAGTACTGGCCGCGCACCGGGTCGTAGGTCCAGTTGGACGTCTCGGTGTCGATGAAGATGATCCGGGCGTCCTGGTACTTCTCATCGGTGTCCGACCAGACGTAGAAGTCGCCGAACGGGCCTTCCGGGTCGTGCCTGGAGGCCTGGAACCAGGGATGGGCGTCGCTGGTGTGGTTCATGACGAGGTCGGCGATCACCCGCATGCCGCGTTTGTGCGCCTCGTCGACCAGCTTCACGAAGTCTCCCAGATCCCCGAACTCGGGCAGGATCTTCATGAAGTCGGCGATGTCGTAGCCGCCGTCACGCAGCGGCGACTCGTACAGGGGCAGCAGCCAGAGGCAGTCGACGCCCAGCCACTGCAGGTAGTCGAGCTTGCTGATCAGGCCTTTGATGTCCCCGGTCCCGTCGCCGTTGGAGTCGGCGAATCCCCTGATCAGAACCTCGTAGAAGACGGCGCGCTTGTACCAGTAAGGATCGCGCGGCTTCTCCTCGTCGAAGGTGTTGGGAATGGGTGTGGAGCTCATGGACTCCCCCAGAGGGGGCTCATGAGGAGGGCGCTTTCACACACGTTGAAGACTCCCCGCTGAATTCTGTTCTACCGTGGCGCGGCTCGTACGGTGAGAATGTGGGCAGGCTGGATGTGAGGGTCGAGACGCACATAGTTGCTCTGCCTCCAGCGGTAGGACTCGCCCGACAGCTCGTCGTCCACGACGAACTCGGCGTTCCAGTCGAGACCGATGGCGGGCAGGTCGAGATCTACCGTCGCCTCGTGGGTGTGGTGAGGATCCAGATTGACAACCGCCAGAACGACGTCGCCCAGCCCGTGCCTTCGTGTGGCCGTGTCATAGGCGCCCGGAAGCCGTTTGGAGAAGCAGACGATGTCCGGATGGTCGACCCTGTGGAACCGTAGGTTACGCAATTCCTGCAGCGCCGGATGCGCTCTTCGGAACAAATTCAGATGGGTGATGAGCGGGGCGAGGGTCCTTCCTTCGCGTTCGGCTGCCGCCCAGTCGCGTGGCTTGTACTGATATTTCTCACTATCAAGGTATTCCTCACTGCCTGGGCGCACCGGAACGTTCTCGGCGAGCTCGTACCCGGAGTACACCCCCCAGGTCGGCGACGTGAGAGCGGCCAGCACGGCCCTGATCCGGAACGCCGGCACGCCGCCGTGCTGCAGGTACTCGTGCAGGATGTCCGGGGTGTTGACGAACAGGTTCGGCCGCAGGAACGCGGACGTCTCGTGCGCGAGCTCGGAGAGGTAGGTCTCGACGTCGAACTTGGAGTTCTTCCACGTGTAATACGTGTACGACTGGTGGAACCCGGCCTTGGCGAGCGTCTGGAGCATCGCGGGCCGGGTGAACGCCTCGGCCAGGAACACCACGTCCGGGTCGGTCGCGTGGATGTCGGCCAGCAGGCGCTCCCAGAACGCCACCGGCTTGGTGTGCGGGTTGTCCACCCGGAAGATCCGCACGCCGTGGTCCATCCAGTGCCGCAGCACCCGCCGGACCTCGGCGAAGATGCCCTCGGGGTCCCTGTCGAAGTTGATCGGGTAGATGTCCTGGTACTTCTTCGGCGGGTTCTCGGCGTAGGCGATCGTGCCGTCCGCCCGGATGGTGAACCACTCCGGGTGCTCCTTGACCCACGGGTGGTCGGGGGAGCACTGCAGGGCGAAGTCGAGCGCGACCTCCATGCCCAGGGCGCGGGTGCGGCTGACGAACTCGTCGAAGTCCTCAAGGGTGCCCAGATCGGGATGGACGGCGTCGTGGCCGCCGTCCTCCGAGCCGATGGCCCACGGCGAGCCGGGCTCGTCGGGCTCGGGGCTCAGCGTGTTGTTGCGGCCCTTGCGGAAGGTCTGGCCGATGGGATGGATCGGCGGCAGGTAGACGACGTCGAAGCCCATCTTGGCGATGGCGGGCAGCCGCTTGGCCGCGGTCTCGAAGGTGCCCGACCTGGAGACGCCGGACTCGGTGACGACCGCGCCCTCGGACCTGGGGAAGAACTCGTACCAGGAGCCGTAGAGCGCCCTGCGCCGGTCGACCCTGACCTTGTACGGCTTGGCCCTGGTCACCAGCTCGCGGAACGGATGCGCCGCCAGCAGCGCGGCCGTCTCGGGGAGCTGGGCGATGGACAGCCGGGCGCGCGGATCGAGATCCTCGTCCCGCAGCGTGGCCGACACCGACAGCAGCGCCGCCCGGTGCCCGCACGCGCTGTCGCCGTTGCCGTTGCCCTTGCTGTTGCCCATGCCGTTCCTGGAGTGCCCGTTGCCGGGGCCGCCCTGGCCGCCGGGCGCGGGACACTCGGCCGTGCGGACGGCCTTGGCGGCCCGCTCGAACAGCCGGGCCCCCTCCTCGCACATGAGGTCGGTGTCGAGCCCACGCGGGATCTTGATCTCGGCGTCGTGCAGCCAGGTCGCGATCGGATCGCTCCACGCCTCCACGCGGAACATCCAGTCGCCCTCGGCCGGCAGGCACACGTCGACGCCCCAGCGGTCGGTGCCGGGGGCCAGCTCGCGCATGGGTTTCAGGCGGCCACGCTGTCCGTCGGGCGAGGTGAGCACCACGCCCGCGGCCACGGCGTCGTGGCCCTCTCGGAAGACGGTCGCCGAGACCTGGAAGGTCTCGCCGGCGACCGCCTTGGCGGGCCACTGCCCGCAGTCGACGACGGGGGAGATGTCCGTGATGGGAATTCGTCCGATCATCGCATTCGCAGGGTTTGCGACGGCGCGCTCGGCGCCGCCGGAGGCTTTCCGTATGTGCAAGATTCCGCAACCGCGTGGGACCGCTGGATACGGCCTACCCCGGCAGTAACGATCCTTGCACGTAAATACTGGACAGCAGCGGATAGACCTCCCGAGTGTGTTCCCGGGAGAGCCAACAAAGAGGAAAGTTGCCCCAATCGTCCGGCTTCATGCTTGTTCCGGGCTGGGGTTTGAAGGGGCTTCTTGGGGGTGAAGGACTGAGAGGTCCCTCCTAGCCCGTAGGGTGCAGAAACGTGAGAGCTATCCGCCGGTTTACCGTCCGCACCGTCCTGCCCACGGAGCTGGTCGCCCTGGGCGAGCTCGTGCACAATCTCCGCTGGTCCTGGCACCCGGAGACGCTCGACCTCTTCGCCGAGGTCGACGCGGCCCTGTGGGAACAGGTCGGGCACGATCCCGTGGCCCTGCTCGGCGCCGTCACACCGGCCCGGCTCAACGAGCTGGCCGCCGACCGCCGTTTCCTCCGCCGCCTCGCCGACGCAGCTGACGACCTGCGCGAATACATGACGTCGCCGCGCTGGTACCAGACGCTGCCCGACGTCGCACGCGCCATCGCCTACTTCTCCCCCGAGTACGGCATCGCCGCCGCGATGCCCCAGTACTCGGGCGGTCTCGGCATCCTCGCCGGCGACCACCTCAAGGCGGCCAGCGACCTGGGCGTGCCGATCCTCGCGGTCGGCCTGCTCTATCGCCACGGCTACTTCACCCAGTCCCTGTCGCCCGAGGGCTGGCAGCTTGAGCACTATCCGGCGCTCGACGCCGGCGGGCTGCCGCTGACCCTGCTGAAGGACGGCGACGAACCCGTCAAGATCCGTCTCGGCCTGCCCGAGGGCCGCGTCCTGCACGCCCAGGTCTGGGTGGCGCAGGTGGGCCGGGTGCCGCTGCTGCTGCTCGACTCCGACGTGGCCGACAACGACACCGCCGCCCGCGACGTCACCGACCGCCTCTACGGCGGCGGCACCGACCACCGGCTCATGCAGGAGCTGCTGCTGGGCGTGGGCGGCGTACGCGCCATCAGGGCCTACTGCCGCATCACCGGCCACGCCGAGCCCGAGGTCTTCCACACCAACGAGGGCCACGCCGGCTTCCTCGGCCTGGAGCGCATCCGCGAGCTGACCGAGTCGCGCATGTCGTTCGACGAGGCCCTGGAGGCCGTCCGCGCCGGCACGGTGTTCACCACGCACACGCCGGTGCCCGCCGGCATCGACCGGTTCCCCTGCGACCTGATCGAACGCCACTTCGGCGGCGACTCCGCCTGGCCGACCGTGCCCGTCGAGCGCATCCTGGCCCTGGGCGCCGAGGCCGAGCCCGGCCGCTTCAACATGGCCGTCATGGGCATGCGCCTGGCCCAGCGCGTCAACGGCGTCTCCGAGCTGCACGGCGCGGTCAGCCGGGAGATGTTCAAGGACCTGTGGCCCGGCTTCGACCTCGACGAGGTGCCGATCGGCTCGATCACCAACGGCGTGCACGCGCCCACGTGGGTCGGGCGCGAGTTCATGGAGCTGGCGGGCCGCGAGCTGCCCTCGCTGATCGAGCGAGCCCGCGGCTGGGAGGGCATCCAGAAGATCTCCGACCGGGAGATCTGGGAGATCCGCGGCAAGCTGCGCAGGCGGCTGGTCGAGGGCGCGCGCGAGCGGCTGCGCAGGTCGTGGCGCGAGCGCGGCGCCTCGGTCGCCGAGCTGGGCTGGATCGACGAGGCGCTCGACCCCGACGTGCTGACGATCGGCTTCGCCCGGCGGGTGCCGTCCTACAAGCGGCTCACGCTCATGCTGCGCGATCCCAGGCGGCTGGCCCGGTTGCTGCTCGACCCGGACAAGCCGGTGCAGATCGTGATCGCCGGCAAGGCGCATCCGGCCGACGAGGGCGGCAAGAAGCTGATCCAGCAGATCGTCAAGTTCGCCGACCAGCACAACGTGCGCCATCGCATCGTCTTCCTGCCCGACTACGACATGACGCTCGGCCAGCTCATGGTCCAGGGCTGCGACGTGTGGCTGAACAACCCGCTGCGGCCGCTGGAGGCGTCCGGCACCTCGGGCATGAAGTCGGCGCTGAACGGCGGGCTCAACCTGTCGATCCGCGACGGCTGGTGGGACGAGTGGTACGACGGCACCAACGGCTGGGCCATCCCCACCGCCGACGGCGTCAGCGACCCCGACCGGCGCGACGAGCTGGAGGCCGGCGCCCTGTACGACCTGATCGAGCACGAGGTGTCCGACCGCTTCTACGACCGGCCGTTCGACGAGCTGCCGCGCAGGTGGATGGAGATGGTCAAGCACACCCTGGCCTCGCTCGGGCCCAAGGTGCTGGCCGGACGCATGCTCCGCGACTACGTCGTCGACCTCTACACCCCGGCCGCCAAGTCGGCCCGCGCGCTGTCGGCCGACTCCTACGCCGCGGCCAGGGCGTTCGCGGCCTGGCGGGTGCGCGTCACGCGGGCCTGGCCGGGTGTGCGGGTCGAGCACGTCGAGGCGTCCGGCGTGGGCGACGCCCCGGAGGTGGGCGCCTCGGTCGAGCTGCGGGCCACGATCGCGCTCGGCGACCTGGAGCCGGGGGACGTGCTGGTCGAGGCCGCGTACGGCAAGGTCGGGCCGCACGACGAGCTGGTCCGGCCGCGGTACGCGCGGCTGGCCCTGGAGTCGCTGGAGGACGACGGCCACGCCCACTTCACGGGCCGGGTGCCGCTCGACCGTACGGGGGCCTTCGGATACACCGTCCGGGTTGTCCCGCATCACCCGTTCGCTGCCACTCCGGCGGAACTGGGGCTGATCGCCGTCCCGGAGGAGCCGGTGGGAATGACGAACGGTACCTTGCGCTGATATATCCGGACGAGGTCGGCCCGGTGGTCGGGCGGTGCATAATCAGGACCGTGGACGACAGCGGGAACGGCCTGCGGGCCGACAATCTGGTGGCCACGGTCCGCGGTGTCCTGCCGTCCCTGACGCCTGCCGCGCAGACCGTCGCCCGGCTCATCCTGGAGGATCCGGCGACGGTCGCGCGCAGCACCATCACGGAGCTGTCGGCCGCCTCCGGCACCAGCGAGGCGACCATCGTGCGCACCGCGCGGCTGCTCGGCTTCGCCGGATATCCCCAGCTCAGGCTGGCTCTGGCGGCGGCGGCCGCGCAGCCCGACCGGCTCGTGCCCGGCGACCTGGCGCCCGACGACCCGCTGTCGGAGGTCATCCAGAAGGTGGCCAGGGCCGAGTCGGAGGCCATCAACGACACCGTCGCCCAGCTCACCAGCGAGCGCCTGGGCCTGGTCGTCGACGCGATCGTGGGGGCCAGGCGCATCGACGCCTACGGCGTGGGCGCCTCGGGATTAGTCGCCGAGGACGTCGCCCAGAAGCTGCTGCGCATCGGCCTGTCCAGCCACGCCTTCCAGGACGCCCACCTGGCCCTGACCAGCGCCGTCCTGCTGAAGGCGGGCGACGTGGCGATCGGCATCAGCACCTCGGGGGAGACCCCCGACGTGATCGAGCCGCTGCGCCGGGCGGGCGAGGCGGGGGCCACCACGGTGGCCGTCACCAACAACCCGCGCTCGACGATCGCGGAGCTGGCCGAGCACGTGCTGATCTCGGCCGGGCGCGAGACGGAGTTCCGTCCCGGCGCCCTGGCCAGCAGGATCAGCCAGCTCCTCGTCGTCGACTGCGTGTTCGTCGGCGTCGCCCAGCGCACGTTCGACTCCTCTCAGGAGGCGCTCGCGAGCACCAGGCGCGCCGTCAAGGAGTTCACCCGGAGAACGACACCTGCACGTCGTCAGCCTTGACGTACATCACGCGGTGGCCGAACTGGATCTCCAGGTACTTCGTCTTGCCCTTGACCACCGTGTGGTCG
>NZ_JBSFGJ010000078.1:0-28688 GCF_053596515.1 Nonomuraea sp. NPDC001684 | reverse complement strand
CCGCCCTCCTCCGATCGGTGGCCCATCGCCTGGTCGCCGACCAGCTCGCCCACCTGCGGGTGCACCCGCTGGCCAGCTGCCACGAGATCGACGACCTCCTGCGGATCCAGCCGTCCGGCGCCCTCCGGGGCGTCCCGCCGTTCGGCGTACGGCTGACCCCGTGCGACGCCGACCTCGCGGACCTCGCGGACCTCGCGGACCTCGCCGGCCTTGGCGAGCCGGGTAGCTCGGGCGCCATCCGCCGCCTGAAGGTGGGCCCCGCCCCCGGCAGCGGCCGGCTCACCTGTCTCAAGGTGGGGCCGCCGTCCGGCTTCACCGGCTCGGTCAACGACTGGCTGTGCGCCGCCGCCAGCCTCGACCTGACCTCCGCCGACCACCCCGCACGCCCGGCCCTCGCCGCCTGACCCCCGCCCCCGCGAGACGGCCAGACCCATGGAGCACGTACGTGCCTCCCGCTCATGCGCACGTTTCACGACCCCGGCGAAGGCCATCGGGCCCGGTCCGGCGAAAGGCAGGTGGTCAGCGGTGCAGGATCCGGGTGAGGGCCTGGTCGAGCGTGGACATGGGGTCCGACGTGGGGCGAGGGGCGCGCCAGGCCACGTACCCGTCGGGCCGCACCAGGACAGCGCCGCCTTCCCGCACCCCGTACCGTTCCCGCCAGCGGCCCTCCACGTCCACCAGTTCGTCGTCCACCAGGATGCGGGTGAGCTGCACGCCCAGGCGCTCCTTGACCACGCGGCCGGCGTCCATCCAGACCTGGCCGCCGCACTTGTCGGCCAGCAGGACGAAACCCGAGCCGAACAGGTCGATGGTCGAGATGCGCTGCCCCTCCCAGTCGAGCACGACGTGCGGGGCACGGCTGCCGGGCCGGCCGCTCGGGACGCGAGGGTCCTCCAGGAGCGAGCCGTCGTCGCCGGGCTCCTCCAGGACGGCGGCGGAGTGGTACCGGTAACCGAGCATCGCCTGCAGGAAGTCCTCCAGGGGCTCGGGGTAGTCGGAGCGCTCGTCCACGGGCATCCGCACGCTGAGGTTGGCGAGTTGGGCGTCGGCGGTCAGGGCGCCGATCGGGCGGCGTTCGGCGTCGTAGGTGTCCAGGAAGCCGGGGCCGGCCTGCCCGCTGAGCACCAGCCAGAGGCGCCAGGCGATGTCGCAGCCGTCCTGGAGGGCGGTGCTGCCGCCCTGGCCGCCGGTGGGCGGCATGGTGTGGGCGGCGTCGCCGGCGAAGAAGACGCGTCCGGCGCGGAAGGTGTCGGCCACGACGTGCGCCAGGCTGAACGTCGCCGTGTCCAGCACCTGCACGTCCAGGTCCGGGATGCCGGTTCCGGCGCGGATGAGCTCGACACAGCGTTCCTCGGTGAGGGCGTCTGCGCCGCCGTCCGGGGAAGGGTTCTGGTTGATGCCGAGCACGTGCGCGCCGACGCCCGTGCCGGTCACGATGACGCCGGTGAACGTGTCGTTGTGGAGGTACCAGACGATGACCTCGCGCTCGTTCACCAGGCCGGTCAGATCGGCGTCGAACATGATCGAGCGCATCTGCACCAGGTCGCCCCTGCCGGAGGTGGGCACGGCCAGCCGCTCACGCAGCGGGCTCCGGTGGCCGTCGGCCGCCACCACGTAGTCGGCCCGTACGACGCTCTCCTCGCCGTCGGCGGCGCGGATCACGGCGGTGACGCCGTCGTCGTCCTGGTCGAGGGAGATCAGCTCGGTGGAGAAACGCAGGTCGGCGCCGAGCTCGTCGGCGTAGGCGCGCAGTACCCGCTCGACCTCCGACTGGGGGGCGCCCACGCGGGGCACGGGGGTGAGGTCGGCCAGGGCGTCGAACTCACCCGTGTCCTCGAAGATCATCTGCGGATCGGGGTCGGCCAGCGTCTTGGCGATCGCGATGCGCATGGAGTCGCCGATGCCGATCCAGATGTCGGCGAACGTCTGCTCGATCCCCGGCAGCGGCCGCAGCAGCTCGACGGCTCGCGGTCCCATGCCGAACGCCTTGGGCTGGATGGACGTGCTCGGGTGCCGCTCGACCAGAATGACGGGCACCTCGCGCCACGCCAGCAGCGCGGCAGCGCTCAGGCCCGCGTACCCGCCGCCGACCACCAGCACGGGCACTCGCTCTTGTCTCATTGCCTCCACCTCCGGGCACGAGTAGTATCGCGTTCTCCGATCAAGCGACACGATATGTCGCGTTTGCGGAGATGGTCAAGACATATCGCGAATCCCGTCATTCATCGGAGCTCTGCCGTCCCCGAAAGGAGCGCGCCGCCGTCTGGGCGCGAGGCCAAACGGCCGCTGCCCGCCCCGCTCGCAAGCCGCGCAACACCGACATCACCAGAAGGCCGAGCAGTCGCGCTTGAATCCAACCTTCGGCGCCACGTACCCGCTACGGGATTACTCGCCATGCTCGGCTACGAGGGCTCCGGGCTACGTGTCCGCTACGAGGGCTCCGGGCTACGTGTCCGCTACGAGGGCTCCGGGCTACGTGCCCGCTACGAGGGCTCCGGGCTACGTGTCCGCTATGGGGCTCCGGGCTACGTGTCCGCTACAAGGGCTCTGCGCCATGTGTCCGCCGCAGGGGCGCTGCGCGGCGTGCCTGCTACAGGGCTCCTCATCACATGCCGGCTACGGGAGGTTTCCTGCCCTGTGCCCGCCATGGGGGCTGCGCGTTGGGTGCCGGCTGCGGGGCTTCCCGCTGTGTGTCCGCGACGGGACGGTTGCGCGCCGCGTGCCCCTACGGGGTTCCTCGCCACATTCGACTGTGGGAGGTTCCTCACCGTGTGCCCAGCTGCGTGCTCAGCCGGCATCCGCAGATCGTGGGCTTCACGGTACGCGGGTGCGGCCGAGAGTTCCCCTGCGTGGGTGAGGTGGGTCAGGGGAGGTGGCGTTCGAGGCTTTGGAGTTTGGTGGTCATGCCGTCCGTCACGCCCGGGCGCAGGTCGGCCTTGAGGACCAGGCTGACTCTCGGGGCGACCTCGGAGACGGCGTCCACCGCGCGCCTGACGACGTCCATGACCTCGTCCCACTCGCCCTCGATCGTGGTGAACATCGCGTCCGTGCGGTTGGGCAGGCCGCTCTCGCGGACCACCTTGACGGCGCGGGCGACCGGTTCGGCGACCCCTTCGCCGACGCCCAGCGGGGTGATGGAGAAGGCCACGATCATGGCGACAGATCCCTCGGAGAACGGAAAGAGCCCGGACGAGACGATCGTAACCGGGGCGAAGAGCCACGACGCGGGTGGGGCGCCGTGGCTGATCGCCGTACGTCAGAGGTGACGACATGATGGGCGCCGTACGACGGAGCCGCGGCGCGGATGGAGCGCCGTGGCCGGTCGGCGTACGTCGCAGGTCACGACGCGATGAGGCGTCGTGGCCGGTCGGCGTACGTCGCAGGTCACGACGCGATGAGGCGTCGTGGCTGATCGCCGTACGTCGGAGTCGCCACCTGGGCGGGGCGTCGTGGCCCGTCGGCGTACGTCGCGCGGCGCGGTGGGGCGCCGTGGCCGGTCGGCGTACGTCACGTCACGCGCCACACCACGTCACGTGCGAGAGGTCACGCGTGGTCGTGGTCGTGGTGGTCCTCGTCCTCGTCCTCGCTCGGCCCCTCGGACGGCTCCACCCCGAGAACGGCCTCACGCGGCTCGATCTCGGTGATGTGGTCCACGAGCTGCAGCACGTGGTCCGGCTCGATCAGCCACTGCAGCGCCGAGGCGCCGGTCTCGTCGGAGTTGACGAGGTCGGCCTGCTCGGAGCGCTCCTCGTCGCTGAGGTCGGCGTCGGGATGCCGGATCTCGGCCAGCGCCGCCGCCTGCAACGCGTTCACGTCGAGCACCTCCACGGTCAGCTCGACCGTAAGGCGCAGGTATTTCGGTTCATCACTCATGGCGACGATGCTAGGGCAGCTTCCACTCGACAGGTGCGGCGCCTTGCTGGGTGAGCAGCTCATTGGCGCGGCTGAACGGCCGCGAGCCGAAGAAGCCGCTGCGCGCCGACAGCGGGGACGGGTGCGCCGACTCGATGCGCGGCACGCTGCCGAGCATGGGCGCCAGGTTGCGGGCGTCGCGGCCCCACAGGATGGCGACCATCGGCTTGTCGCGGGCCACGAGGGCACGGATGGCCTGCTCGGTGACCAGCTCCCAGCCCTTGCCCCGGTGGGAGGCGGGCTTGCCCGGCATGACGGTCAGCACCCTGTTGAGCAGCAGCACGCCCTGCTCGGCCCACGGGGTCAGGTCACCGTTGGCGGGGCGGGGGAGGCCGAGGTCGGACTCCATCTCCTTGTAGATGTTGAGCAGGCTCCCGGGTATCGGCCGCACCTCGGGCGCCACCGAGAACGACAACCCGACGGGGTGGCCGGGCGTGGGGTAGGGGTCCTGACCCACGATCAGCACCCTGACGTCGTCGAAGGGCTGGTTGAACGCGCGCAGGACGTTGGGGCCCGCGGGCAGGTACTGCCTGCCCTCGGCGATCTCGTTGCGCAGGAACTCACCCATCAAGGAGATCTGCTCGGATACGGGCTCAAGAGCCTTAGCCCATCCGGCTTCGACGACTTCATGCAAAGGACGACCGGCCATGGCCGTGAAGCTTATCTAGGTCTGGTACGGCTTGCCGCCCAAACGGACGCGCAGGCCGTACCGGAATGATCACAACGACGGCTTGCCGGGCTGGAAGAGCCAGGCGTCGAAGAGGGCGTCGAGCTGCCTGCCGGACACGCGTTCGGACAGGGCGACGAAGGCGGCGGTGTCGGCGTTGCCGTACTTGTGGTCGTTCGCCCAGGTGCGCAGGATCGTGAAGAACGCGTTGTCGCCGACGGTCCGGCGCAGGACGTGCAGGGTCGCCGCGCCGCGGTCGTAGACGGGGTCGTGGAAGAGCGCGGCGGCGCCGCCGGGGTCGGCGGTGGGCGTCTGCCAGAACTCGTCGTCGGCGGGCCTGGCGTAGACGCCGTCGAAGGACGTCTGCACCGTACGGCTGCCGATCTTCTCCAGCCAGAGCCATTCCGCGTACGTCGCGAAGCCCTCGTTCAGCCAGATGTCCCGCCATAAGGTGGGCGTCACCGAGTCGCCGAACCACTGGTGGGCCAGCTCGTGCGCGAGCAGCGACTCGCCGGGCACCACGGGGTAGATGGGCCGGGTCTGGGTCTCCAGGGCGTAGCCGACGTTCGGCTCGTGGTCCACGATCCCGCCGGTGGAGGAGAAGGGGTACGGGCCGAAGAGCGAGCTGAAATAGTCCAGGACGGGGGCGTGACGGGCGGCGAAGTCCGTCGCCGTGCCGGCGAGTTTGGGGTCCACGGCGGTGATCACCCGGTAGCCGCCGGACCTGGTGTCGGTGAGCTGGAACTTGCCGATCGACACGGTGGTCAGATAACTGGCCATGGGCTCGCGGGCGTCCCACACGTAGGTGGTCCGGCCGCCGGCCGACGTCCTGGCCACCAGGTCGCCGTTGGCCACCGCGACCCTGGTGCTGGGCACGGTGACCGAGAACCGGTACGTCGCCTTGTCCGACAGGTGATGATTGCCGGGGTACCAGGTCATCGCGCCCTGCGGCTCGTTGGCGTTGAAGACGCCGTCGCTGGTCCTGATCCAGCCGTCCCTGGAGCCGTCGGGGTCGAGGACGTGGGTGGGCCTGCCGTCGTACCGGACGACGACGGAGAAGCCCTGCCCGGAGGCGAGCGCGGCGGCGGGGGTGACGACCAGTTCGTCGCCGCTGCGGGTGAAGGCGGCGGGCCGGCCGTCCACGGTGACCGAGCGTACGGACAGCGAGCCGGACAGGTCGAGGTCGAAGCGGCTGAGCGCCTGGGTGGCGCGGGCGTTGACGGTGGCGACGCCGGTCAGGACGTTGGAGGAGGGCTCGTAGTCGAGGGCGAGGTCGTAGTGGCCGGCGTCGTAGCCGCCGTTCCCCTGACCGGGGAAGTACGGGTCGCCCGCCCCGGGCGAGCCCGGGGTGCCGCCGAGCGCGGCGGCGGGGGTGAGGGGGAGGGAGATGAAGGCTGCTGCGGCGAGGGCGAGAAGACGCTTCATGAACAATCATCGGAGGTCCGGAAGGACGTGTTACGGGCGCCCGCCTGCCCCCCTCGGGAGGCGGGCGCCCGCCGGGAATGGCCTACTTGACGGAACCGGCCATCATGCCCTGGACGAAGTACCGCTGGAAGGCGAAGAACAGCACCAGCGGGATGATCAGTGACAGGAACGCCCCAGAGGAGAGGATGTCGACGTTCGATCCGAACTGCCGCATCTGAGACTGCAGGGCCTTGGTCATCGGCTGGTTGTCGGTGTTGGCGAACACGAGCGCGATGAGCATGTCGTTCCACACCCACAGGAACTGGAAGATCCCCAGCGAGGCGATGGCCGGCTTGCCCAGCGGGAACACGACCTGGGCGAAGATCTTCCACTCGGGTGCGCCGTCCATCCTGGCCGCCTCCAGGAGCGAGGCCGGGATGCCGACGAAGAAGTTGCGCAGCAGGAAGATGGCGAACGGCAGGCCGAACGCCGTGTGGAACAGCACCACGCCGGGGATCGTGCCGAAGATCCCGACACCGCCGTAGAAGGCGGCGACGGGGATCAGCGCGATCTGGATCGGCACGATCAGCAGGCCCACCACGACCAGGAACGCCGTGTCCCGGCCGCGGAACTCCATCCACGCGAACGCGTACGCCGCCATGGCCGCGATGCCGATCACCAGGATCGTGGTCGGCACGGTGATGGCCACCGTGTTCCAGAACGACGAGGTGAAGCCGCTGGCCAGCAGGTTCTTGTAGTTGGCCAGGGTCAGCTCGGCGGGCTTGGTGAAGATCGTCCACCAGCCCTCGGCGTTGTTCACCTTCACCGTGCGCAGGGAGACGACCAGCAGGCCGAGCGTCGGCACCAGCCAGAACAGGCCGAGCACGATCATGATCACCTGGACGGCCCCGCCGCCGAGGCGGTCCACGATCCTGCTCGCCACGCCCCTGCGCGGCGCGCCCGACTCCAGTCCGTGAGACGCGTTCACGGTCGCGGTCGTCATGTGTCTTCCCTTCTGAACCGGCGGATGTTCATGATCATGAAGGGGAGGACCAGGATGAGCAGGAACACCGCGAGTGCGCTGCCGAGCCCCTGGTTGTTCCCGCCGCCGAACGACACGCGCCACATCTCCAGCGCGACCACGTTCGACTGCGGCTGAACCGAGGCCGGCGCGATGATGTAGACCAGGTCGAAGACCTTCAGCGTATTGATGATCATCGTCACGAAGACGACGAGCAGCACCGGCGACAGCAGCGGCACGGTGATCCGCCGGAACACCTGCCACTCGGTCGCGCCGTCGATGCGGGCGGCCTCCAGGGCGTCCCGCGGGATGGCGGCGAGGCCGGCGGCGATCAGCACCATCGCGAACCCGGCCCACACCCAGACGAACGCGCCGATGATCGCCGGCGTGATGAGCGTCTGGCCGAGCCAGGTCAGGCCGCCGTAGCTGGCCTGGAAGTTCGACTCCGGCAGCCGTACGACGTAGGAGCCCGCGGGCAGGCCGTCGAAGCGGAACGTGCCGTCGTCGGCGGTCGTCGCGGTGCCCGCCACCTTGCCGTTCTGGACCGCCTCGACGGTGATGCCGGGCAGGCCCTTCTCCGTCGGGTCGACCGCGCCGCTCTTGCCGCCGCCGCCCTGGGTGAAGTCGAACCAGACGGTCCCCGACAGGCCGTCGCCCGAGGGGGCGCGAGCGGTCTGGGCGTTGGACGGCATGGTCTGCGGCTTGACGCCGACGATCGGGATCAGCACCGGCCGGCCCGCCTGGGCGGGCTCCTTGGTGACGACCGCGCCGTTCTGCTCGGTCACGGGAGACTCGTCGCCGCCGCGCGGCCGGGCCTCGGGGTAGCCCTTGGAGGAGGAGAACGTGTCGTGCACGGTGGTGAGCACGGCGTTGGCCAGGCCCTTGTCGGGGCTCTCCTCGTACACCAGGCGGAAGATGACGCCCGCGGCCATCAGCGAGACCGCCATCGGCATGAACACGATCAGCTTGAACGCCGTCGCCCACTTGATGCGCTCGGTCAGCACCGCGAAGATCAGGCCGATCGTGGTGACCACGATCGGCGCCACGACCACCCAGATGAGGTTGTTGCGGATCGTGACCAGCATGCCCTGGTCGCTGAAGATCGTGGCGTAGTTGCCCAGCCCCACGAACCCGCTGCCCGAGGCGTCGAACAGGCTGCGGAAGATGGAGTAGACGATGGGGTAGACCACCCAGACGCCGAGCAGCAGGGCCGCCGGCAGGAGGAAGGCGATGGCGACCGCCGGCGATGGGCCGAGGCGTCGTCTCGTACGGGGGGTTTCAGCCGGTCCTGCGGAGGGCCCGCCCGCGATCTTCGCGGGCGGGGCCGCCGGGCCGTCCAACCGTTCGGTCACGGCCTTACCTCTTTACTTCCAGGCCTTCTTGGCCTCGGCCTCGAGCGCCTCCTGGGCGCCCTTGACGTCGCTCGGGTTGCGCAGGAAGTCCTGAAGGACCTTCCACTCGCCCTTGCCGTCGGTGCCGCCGAAGGCGCTCGGGGCCAGGTCCGACATGTCGTAGCGGACGGCGTCGCCGGCGGAGACGATCGTCTGGCCGAGCTGCTTGGTCAGCTCGTCGGGGTAGTTGTCGGGGGAGACGTTCTTGTTGGGCGACAGGTAGCCGGGGAGCTTGGCCCAGATCTCGCCGCCCTCCTTGGAGGCCAGGAACTGCACCAGGGCCATCGCGCCGGGGGAGTCCTTCATGACCACGGCCACGTCGCCGCCGAGCACGACCGGGGCGGTGTCGCCGGCCTTCGGGAACGGGAAGTACTTGGCGCCCTCGCCGACCTTGGCGCCGTCCTGGGTGGCCTGGGTGGCGACGAAGTCGGCCTCGATGACCATGGCGGCCTTCTTGTTGCCGTAGACCTTGGTCACGCAGGTCGGGAAGTCGGTCTGCAGCGCGCCGGAGGCGCCGTCGAGCACGAACTCCTTCTTGCCCGCGATCTGCGCGATCTTCTCCAGGGCGGTGGCGACGCTGGCGTCGGTCCACGGGATCTCGTGCTTGGAGAGCTTGTCGTAGTTCTCCGGGCCGGCGCTGGACAGGTAGACGTTCTCGAACAGGTCGGTCAGCGTCCAGCCGGAGGCGCCGCAGAGGGAGAAGGGCGGGGTGCCGGAGTCGGCGATGGTCTGCCCGGCCTTGATCAGCTCGTCCCAGGTCGTCGGCACCTGGACGCCGGCCTCCTCGAACGCCTCGGAGCGGTACCAGACCAGCGACTTGTGCGCGGCCTTGATGAGCACGCCGTACACCTTGCCGTCGGCGGAGCCGAGCTCCTTCCAGTACGGCGTGTAGTTGGTGTCGATCTCCTGGGTGACCTCGGCGGACAGCGGCTTGAGCGCGTCCTGCTTGGCGTACTGCTGCACCAGACCCGGCTGCGGCAGGATCGCGACGTCCGGCGGGTTCTTGCCCTGGATGCGCGGGCCGAGGTAGGCGCCGGTGTCCTCACCCGTGGAGGCGTAGGTGACGGTGGCGCCGGTCTTGTCGGAGAAGGCCTTGAGCACCTGCTCGAAGTTCTTCTGCTCCGCGCCGGTCCACTTGGCCGCGACCTCCAGCTTGACGCCTTCGAGCGTCTTGGCGCCGGCGGCGGAACTGGCCGGCGCCGACTCCGAGGCGGTGGGGGTCGTCGTCGTCGGGGCGTTGCCGCAGGCGGCGACGGCTACCGCGAGCCCTGCCAGGACTACTGCTGCACTGGCTTTACGCATGGCTTGCCTCACTGGGTTCTGATGATCTCTTCGAGTTCTGACTTCATGGAGGCCGCGACGTCGTCGGCGGACTCGTTCTCGGGGTCGGCCAGGGCCTTGGCGACCGAGCTGGCGATCACCAGGCTCACCTGGTTGTAGTTGGCGCTCACCGGCCGTGGTTTGGCGGCGAGGATGCTCTCCTTGAGCACCGGCAGGTACGGGAACCGCTTGATCAGGGCCGGGTCGTCGTACAGCTCGGTCCACACGGGCGGGAAGGAGCCCTCGGTGAGGACGCGGCGTTCGTTCTCCAGGCTGGTGAAGTAGCGGATGAACTGCTGTGCGGTCTGCTGGTGCTTGGAGTAGGCGCTGACGGCCAGGTTGATCCCGCCGAGGGAGCTGGATCCCTGACCGTTGAGTCCGGGCAGCCGGGTCACCGCGAAGCGGTCGCCCAGCTTGGCCCTGGCCGGGCCGTAGGCGTGCGGCCAGTTGCGGGCGAAGGCCAGCTTCCCGTCCTGGAAGGCCAGCCGGGTCTCCTCCTCCTTGAAGGACAGGGAGTCGCCGGTGATCCAGCGCTCCCGCAGCCCTTGCATCAGGAAGTCGAGCGCGATCTTCCCCTTGGCCGGATCGAGGGTCACTTCCGTGCCGTCGTGGTTGAGAATCTGCCCGCCCGCCGACTGCACTGCCTCGGAGAAGTTCACGGTCAAGCCTTCGTAGGCCAGGAGTTGGGCCGCATAGCCTCCGATGTCCCGCTTTTTCGTTACTTCTCGCGCTTTATCGCGAAGTTCCGCCCAGGTCTGCGGCGGCTTCTTGATGAGATCGGTCCGGTAGTAGAGCAGTCCCGCGTTGCTGGTGTACGGGACGGCCCAGAGCTTGCCCTTGTAGACGGCCGTGTCCACGACGGGCGGCAGGAACCTGTCGAGCGGGAACAACCCGCGCTCCAGGGGGATGATCCAGCCGTTCTCCGCGAACTCGGCGGTCCACACCACGTCGAGCCCCAGCACGTCGTAGCGGTTGCTCTGGGCCTGGAGGTTGGCCACCATCTGGGCGCGTTGCTCGTCGGCGGCCTCGGGCAGCTCCAGCAGCGTCACCTTCTCGGCCGGGTGGGCCTGGTTCCAGCGGTCCAGCAGGGGTTGCAGGTACGCCGTGGTGTCGCGTCCGGTGGCGAAGGTGATCGGGCCTGTGCCGCCCGTCCCCTTCTCGCCGCTGCCCTCGTCACCCGCCACCGTGCATCCGGCCGCCAGCACGACGACCAGAGCGAACGAAAGCGGGCGCAGCACTCTGTTTCCTCCACAATCAGCGGGGTTACATACGTGTTAGGTAGATGCATTCATGTTATGCACACCTGTAATCTGATGGTCAACGGATACCTACGTAACGCTCACGTAACACAAAGCGGGGAGGTGAGGCGTGCGGCTTCACCTGCTGGCGCTCCTGGCCAAGGAACCGGCCCACGGCTACGAGCTCAAACAGGCCCTTGAACAGACGTTCGGCAGCGCCTACCCCTCCCCGAACATCGGGCAGATATACGTGACGCTCGGCCGGCTGGAGAAGGACGGGCTGGTCAGGGCCGTCGACGTCGAACAGTCCAACCGGCCGAACAAGAAGGTCTACTACCTGACCGCCAAGGGCCGCGACCTGCTCACCATCTGGGTCGACGAGCCCACCGAGGGGCCCAGGGTGCGCGACGAGTTCTTCATGAAGCTCGTGCTCGCGCCGCTCACCGGCATCGCCGACCGGATGGCGCTGATCAGCCGCCAGCGCCGCCACTACCTGTCGCTCATGGGCGACCTCAACGACCTGCTCTCCCGTACCGAGCCTGCCGATCGGGTGGCTCTGCTGCTGATCGAAGGGGCCATGCTGCACCTTCAGGCCGATCTTGACTGGCTGGAGCGATGCCAGGAGGATCTGGCATGAGCTCGGTCCTAAAAACGGTCAATCTGGTCAAAATCTACCAAGATGGCGCAGTGCCGGTGCCGGCCGTGCGTGGGGTGGACCTCCAGGTCGAGCCGGGCGAGTTCGTCGCGGTGATGGGGCCTTCCGGCTCGGGCAAGTCCACGCTCGTGCACATGCTCGGCGGCCTCGACGCGCGCACCAGCGGCGAGATCTGGCTCGACGGGCAGCGGGTCGACACCCTCTCCGAGAGCGCCTGGGCGCTGCTGCGGCGCAAGAAGGTCGGCTTCGTCTTCCAGTTCTTCAACCTGGTCGCCAACATGACCGTCGGCGACAACGTCGAGCTGCCCGCGCTGCTGGCCGGGGCCTCGCCCAAGGTGGCCCGAGAGCGGCGCGAGAGCCTGCTCGGCGCGCTCAACCTGGCCGACCGCGCCGGGGCCTCGCCCGCCCAGCTCTCCGGCGGCGAGCAGCAGCGCGTCGCGCTGGCCAGGGCCCTGGCCAACAAGCCCAGCCTGCTGCTGGCCGACGAGCCCACCGGCAACCTCGACAGCCGCAACACGCGCGACGTGCTGCGCCTGCTCAGCGACGTGCACAAAGAGGGGCAGACGATCGTCATGGTCACCCACGACGCCCGGGTGGCGGGCCTGGCCGACCGGCTGGTGTCGCTGTTCGACGGCGAGATCGTCGACGACGGCCGCATCGCCCGCCGCCGCACCCGCACCGCCGGCGAGGTGATCGACCTCCGATGAGCACCACCCTGGCCGGAAGCCGGTGGATCAAGGCCGACCTGCGGGCCAGGAAGGGCCAGGCGGTGCTCACCGTGCTGGTCGTGGCCGGGATCGTGGCCGCCCTGATCACCGCGGCGACCCTCCTGGAGGACGGCACCAACCCGTGGCGCAGCCTGTCGGCCCAGACCGACGGCGCCCACGTCTGGGTCTACACCGACGACGACCCCCAAGTCGCCCTGGGCGGCATCGACGGCGTCACCGGCACCGCGGGCCCCTACCGCTCGGCGCCCGTCACCGTGGCGCAGGAGGGCAAGAAGGAGCCCGCGTCGCTGCGCGCGATGCCCGCCTCGCCGCCCCGGGTGGCCCATCCCGTGCTGGCCGAGGGCAGGTGGCTCGACGGCTCACAGCCCGACGGCGTGGTCGTCGAACACTCCTTCGCCAGGTCGCTGGGCCTGGCGATCGGCTCGCCGTTCACCGTCATCGCGCTCAACGGCGAGCGCCACACCCTGTACGTGCGCGGCATCGCCGACTCCGCCGACCAGGGCTTCTACCCCGAATGGACCCCCGGGCTGGCCTGGGTGCTGCCCGCCACGCTCGACCGCGTCGAGCCCATGCTGGGCCGCAGCGAATGGGTCACCGGGCTGCGCCTGTCCGACCCCGACGCCAGCCAGGTCGTGGCCCAGCGCGTCGTGGTGATGCTGGAGGACAAGCTCCAGCGCGTCTACACCTGGCGCGAGGTCAGGGCCGCGATGGAGCTGGACAACCGGCTGCTCGGCACGCTGCTCGCGCTGTTCGGCGTGGTGGGCATGGTCGCGGCGGCGCTCGCGCTGGCCAACGCCGCCGGCGGCCGGGTGCTCGGCCAGCTCCGCGACCTGGCCACGCTCAAGTCGATGGGCTTCACCGGCGGCCAGGTCGCCCTGCTGCTCCTGGTCGAGCACGGCGCGCTCGGCCTGCTCGGCGTCGGTCTCGGCGCGCTGGCGGGCTGGGGGGCGACGGCGGTGGTGCTCGGCACGTACTCGGCCGCGCCGGTCCCGGTGCTGGCCATCGTGGCGGGCACGGCGCTGGTCGTCCTGGGGGCGGTGGGGGTGCCCGCCTGGCGGGGGGCGCGCACGCCGCCGATCCCCGCCGTGCCGGCCTCGCCGCCGCGCGGCCACCTGTCCCGGCTGGCCCGGCTCGGCCTGCTCGTACGCCTCCCGCCCGCCCTGATCCTGGGCACCCGCGACGCCTTCACCAGGCGCGTGCCGGCGTTCCTGACGGCGTTCGGCCTGGCCGTGCCGATGATGATGATCACGATCGGGCTCGGCGTCTGGGCCACCCTCGACAACTTCCTCAGCCACCCCGAACAGGTCGGCCAGCACGCCGGCCTGTACGTCCGTCCCGGCAAGCAGATGGAGTCGGCCGAGGCCCAGCGCATCGCCGAACGCGACCGCGACGTGCGCGCTGTCTACCCGGGCAGCGACGTGAACGCCCTGGCCCCGGGCGAGGCCCGGTCGGTCCGGGTGCGGGCGGTCGGCAGCTCGACCGACCCCTACCCGTTCCCCGTGATGGAGGGCAGGGGCTACGCCGAGCGCGGCGAGGCGGTCGCCGGGCAGGGGCTGCTCGACCTGCTGGGGGTCAGGATCGGCGACCGGGTGCGCCTGACCGTGGGCGGCTCGCCGCTGATCGTCCGGATCGTGGGCCGCACCGTCGAGCCCGACCTGGACGGCGAGGTGCTCTCGGTGGGCCTGGACAGCCTGGCCGCCAAGGACTCCGTGCCGCCCCAGTACTACGCGCTGGCCCTGCGGCCGGGCGCCGACAAGGCCGAGGTGCGCGCCAGGCTGCTGGCCGAGTCGGGGGAGAACCTCGACGTGCAGGCCGCGGTCAACCCGGCCGACCGGCTGTCGATCATCAGAGTGGTGATCGTGGCGCTGATCGCCGTGCTGGCCCTGATCGGCCTGGCCAACCTGCTCACCGCGAGCGCGATCGGCCTGCGCGACCACGCCTTCGACCTGGCCGTGCTCAAGGCCATGGGGCTGACGCCACGCCAGGTCATGGCCACGCTGGTGACCGGCACCGGCCTGCTGGTCGTGCTCGGCGTCGGCGCCGGCACGGCGGTGGGGGCGTCGGTGGTGGTGGGGCTGATCGACCTGCAGGGTCACACGAGCGGCGTGGGCGCGGGCATCGGCCGCGCGCCCTCGCCGGTGACGCTGGGAGTGGCCGTGGTGACGGCAGTGGGCACGGCCCTCGCGGTGGCGCTCATTCCCGCCCGCCGCGCGGCCCGTGCCCAGGTGCCCGTCACGTCACGCTGATCTGCTCGGGGGCTGTGCTCAGTCCCCGGGCTTCAGCGCGAACCAGTAGAAGCCGTGGCCCGGCAGGGTCAGCAGGTAGGGCAGCTCACCGATCTTCGGGAAGCGCACCCCGCCGCGGGCCTCGACCGGCACCATGCCCTCGAACCTGCGCAGGTCCAGCTCGACGGGCTGCGGGAACTTCGACAGGTTGTTGACGCAGAGCATCACGTCGTCGCGGTCCTCGCGCACGTACGTGAGCACGCACGGGTTGGAGGACCACATTTCGGTGTAGGCGCCGAGGCCGAACACCGGGTGGTTCTTGCGGATCTCCAGCATGCTGCGGGTGAAGTGCAGCAGGGAGCCCGCGTGGCGCTGCTGGGCCTCCACGTTGACCGCCTGGAAGCCGTAGATCGGGTCCATGACGGCCGGCAGGTAGAGGCGGCCCGGGTCGGCCGAGGAGAACCCGGCGTTGCGGTCGGGGCTCCACTGCATCGGCGTGCGGACCGAGTCGCGGTCCTCCAGCCAGATGTTGTCGCCCATGCCGATCTCGTCGCCGTAGTACATGACCGGCGAGCCCGGCAGCGACAACAACAGCGCCGTGAACAGCTCGATCAGGTCCCGGTTGTTGTCCAGCAGGGGCGCCAGCCGACGCCGGATGCCGAGGTAGGCCCGCATGCGCGGGTCCTTGGCGTACTCCTTGTGCATGTAGTCGCGCTCTTCCTCGGTCACCGTCTCGAGCGTGAGCTCGTCGTGGTTGCGCAGGAAGATGCCCCACTGTGCCGTGTCGGGCAGCTTGGGGGTGCGGGACATGATCTCGGAGATCGGCTCGCGGGTCTCCTTCTTCACCGCCATGTAGATGCGCGGCATCAGCGGGAAGTGGAAGGCCATGTGGCACTCGTCGCCGCCGGTGGTGGGGTCGCCGAAGTACTCCACGACGTCCTCGGGCCAGCCGTTGGCCTCGGCCAGCAGCACCCGGTCGGGGTAGAGCCGGTCGACCTCCGAGCGGATCTTCTTCAGGTACGCGTGCGTCTCGGGCAGCCCGGAGCACGCCGTGCCCTCACGCTCGAAAAGGTACGGCACCGCGTCGAGGCGGAAACCGTCGATCCCCAGGTCGAGCCAGAACCGCAGCACCTCCAGCATGGCCTCCTGCACCGCCGGGTTGTCATAGTTCAGGTCCGGCTGGTGGTGGAAGAAACGGTGCCAGTAGTACTGCTTGCGCACAGGGTCGTACGTCCAGTTGGACTCCTCGGCGCCGATGAAGATGATCGGCGCGTCCGGATAGCCGGTGGGCTCGTCGGACCAGACGTAGAAGTCCCCGTAGGGCCCCTCCGGATCGTGCCTGGAGGCCTGGAACCACGGGTGCCTGTCGCTGGTGTGGTTCATGACCAGGTCGGTGATGATCCGCAGGCCCCGCTCGTGCGCGGCCTCGATCAACTGGACGAAGTCTCCCAGGTCGCCAAAATCCGGAAGGATCTTCATATAGTCCGAAATGTCATAACCGCCATCGCGCAGCGGGGACTCGTACAGCGGCAGCAGCCAGAGGCAGTCGACGCCGAGCCATTCCAGGTACCCGAGCTTCTCGATGAGACCGCGCAGGTCGCCCGTGCCGTCACCGTTGGAGTCCTTGAACCCCCGGACGAGAACCTCGTAGAACACCGCCCGCTTGTACCATCGCGGATCTTCCGAGACGAAAGCCTCAGAGATCGACTCAGGTGATGGGGATGCGTTGATCATGATGTCGCTCACAGGAAGAGATGTGGGCAGGACGAAGTCACCGGTTACCCCGGCGTTCTTAGCTGGTGACCGCGCCGCGTGGAGTCGTCATCCCTGCGAACTCCATGCCCTCGAACGAGACCGGATTTGTGATCTGGTGCCCGTTTGTTGCGGCGCTTACGGGCCGAACACTACCAGCCCGGTGGCTTTCCGGAACCCGCTTCTGCTGTGCGACGTGTAATACCCGCGAGATCCGTATGTAATCGCCCTGTTACCCAGAGTTCACTAAAAAGGTGCGGTGACGTCCGGGAGGTCGTTCTCGAAGTCGTTCAGCCAGAGTCCGAAAAGCACCAGTCCGCGCACCCAGAAACGGTCGTTCCAGCCGTTGAACCGGGTCAGCGCGTCCGGACCGCCGGCGATCACCTCGTGCAGCTCGTCGGAGAGCATCGCGGGCACCCGCCGGGCCACGACTTCGAGCATGGCGTGGGAGTACGCCCGCGCCGGCGCGGCCGTGGAACGCAGGGGCACCCGCTGGAGCGGCTGCTTGACCACGTTCGTGGACGGCAGCGCGGCCACCCTCGGGTTGGCCGCGTGCAGCACCTCGCGGTAGAAGCGGCCCTTGTCCTTGCGCGCGACGCCGACGCTGAGCGCGGCGTCGAAGAAGGCGGGATGGATGAACGGCGCCGCGAACGACGCCTCCGGCCCCACCAGGTTGACCGCCGAACGCGCGATGCCGCGCACGGTCCTGGTGTGCAGCACTGACAGCGGCAGCTCGGCCCGGTGGCCGTGGAGCATCGAGGTGGCCGCCGCGAACTGCTCGCGCACGGTCTCCTCCATCCACTGCGCGGCCGCCTTGGACAGGAACGGCTGCGCGGGCGCGCCCAGCGACAGCGAGCCCAGCAGCGCCGCCGACCGCTCGGCCTGCGTCCTGGCCTCCAGCGCGGCGCCGCTGACCATGAAGTTCTTCAGCAGCGGGCCGCCGGCCAGGCCGTCGACCAGGATGCGGCCCGAGCCGTGCACCTCCTTGGCGAACGGCGCGTACCAGGCGTGGTGCGGCGTCAGGTACTCCAGCCGGCGGGCCACCTCGGCGGCGTCGGCGGGGTAGGCGGCGGCGTCCTGGGTGACGACCCGGTGCGGGATGCCCAGCTCGCGGGTGATCGACCTGGCGAAGGCGATGTCGGTGTCGGTGCCGTCGTCGGGGCTGGTGGTCCACGACTCGACGTCGGCGCCGCGGGCCATGGCCACACTGGCCAGCAGGCGCGAGTCGTAGCCGCCGCTGACCGGCACGAGCAGCCTGCGGCCGTCGTAGTCCTCGTAGACGTGGTGCAGCAGCTCGACGATCTCCTCGGGGCTGGTCCACGCCTCGTACGGCTCGGTGCGCAGCCAGCGCGGCAACCGGCGCTCGGTGGCCAGGCGTCCGTGCTCGAAAACCAGCGCGCTCGACCCCGGCAGCCGCCTGACCTCCCGGTACGGGGTCGCCTCGCCCAGCGGGAACGTCACCTGGATGATCGAGGCCCAGGCGGCCCAGTCGATCTCGATGGGCACCAGGCTGAGCAGCGGCTGGATCAGCGAGGAGAAGTAGACCGCGTCGCCCTGCCGCACGTGGTAGACGTCGACCAGGCCGAGCGCGCCCGCGTGCAACGTCACCCGCGCGCCGTCGCCGATCAGGCCGGGCGTCTCGTACGTCTCCGCGACCGTCATCCAGTCCTCGGCGGCGGCGGGCTTGCGCTCGCCCCACGAGAACGCGAACGCGCCGCCCGCCCGGTGGTACGGCGGCAGCGGCGCGGAGCTGAACAGCGCGGCCTCGTCCGTCTGGAGCGCGGGCCGCACCTTGGGGCCCGCGGCGGTGAGTTTGCCCAGTATGGAGGTGTCGATCCGGCCGAGAGCGCCGCATACGTAGGGTCGCACGTTGAACTGCACCGGATCTCATCCCTTCGAGACGCTTCCTGCAAAAGAGTATCCTTTGCCGGGCTGAGAGAGCGGAGGTCCGGTTGTCTACCGAGCTGGAAAGCACGCGTCGGGCGTTGCGGGAAGCTGTCGCGCAGGCCGAGCGCGCGGCCGAACTGGCCAGGCTGCTGGACGCCGCGCAGTCCAGGCTGGCGGCCGCCGAGGAGAGCGCCGAGGAGGCCAGGAAGCTGGCCGAGCAGCTGAGCGAGACCGAGGAGCGGCTGGAGGCCGAGCGCGCCGCGGCCGACAGGCTGCGCAAGGAGCTGGCCGAGCAGCGCTTCCAGGCCGAGGTGGCCAACTGGAAGCTGTCCTCGATCAAGGTCGCCCGCTGGAACCGGCTCGGCGACGCCATCAAGAGCGGCAAGAACAACCCGATGCGCCTGGCCAAGGGGCTCAAGGGCGCGGCCAAGCCGGTCAAGCGGCCCAGCGCGCCCAAGCGCCGGCCGGTGGCCGTCCAGGGGGCCAAGGAGGCGCGTCCTGGGGCGTCGTTCCAGGCCACCAGCACGACCAGGACGCTGGGCGGGGCCTCGTTCAAGCTCAAGCCGTACCGGATCCCCACCGGGCCCAACACCCGCCCGCACCTGACCGCGGCCGTCGTCGCCGATCCGCACGTCGAGGCGCTGCTGCGCTACGAGTGGCGTCAGACGACCGGGTTCACGCCGCGCGACTTCGCCCGCGTGCTGCCGCTGGAGGTGCCCCACCTGCTCGTGGTGGAGTCCGTCACGCAGGGGCCGTGGCTGGAGGAGCTGACCGGCGAGCCGGGCGAGGGGCTCAGGTCCCTGCTGGCCTGGTGCGCCGAGCGCGGCATCCGCACCGTCTTCTGGCACACCCAGGGCGACGTGGCGGACTACGCCGCCGCGGCCGAGCTGTTCGAGCACCGCTTCACCACCGACATGACGGTCCCGTGGCCGCGCCTGCACTTCGGCGTGCAGCCCCGGGTGCACAACCCGCTGCCGCTGGCCGGCGGGCGGGTCGACCGGGTGCTCACGCTCGACCAGCTGCTGCCGCCGCACCTGGCCTATCCCGACGTGCTCACCTCCTACCGCTGGCCGGCCGCGGCCGACTGCCCGCCGGGCACGCCGCAGTGGCGGCTGGCCGAGATCGCCGCCTGCGGCACGCCGATCGGCACCGAGCCGGACTCGCGGCGGGCGCACGTGGCCCTGCGCCGGGCCTACGGCACGGGGACGATGACCGAGCGCGTGGACGAGCTGCTGGAGGCCATCGGCCTGCCCAGCGCCCGCGCCACCCTCGACACCTCCGTGCTGCTGCCGATCCTCGACCCGTCGCTCATGGAGCACGCGCTCGCCCAGGTGGCCAGGCAGTCCGGCGTGGCCCAGGTGATCGTCATCGGCCCGCCCGAGGCCGAGCTGCGCGCCCGTGACGTGCTGACCGACGCCGAGGTGCTGTACCGGCGGCCCCACCCGGCCATGAGCGAGGGCGCGATGCTGGCCAAGGGCCTCGACCTGTGCGAGGCCGACCTGGTCGCGGTCATGGACCCGCGCGACGTCTACGGCCCGCACTACCTGTCCGACCTGCGCCGGGCCTTCCTGTTCAGCACGGCCGACATCGTCGGCAAGGCCGCCTTCTACGCCCACCTGCGCAAGCCCCAGGCGACCCTGCTCAAGCAGCCCGAGGCCGAGTACGCCTACCTCCCCGAGATCGCCGGGGCCACCCTGCTCGCCCGCAGGAACGCCCTGCGCGAGGTGGGCTTCGCCGACCTCACCGAGGGCTGGGACGAGGTCATGATGCGCCAGTGCCGCACCGACGGCGTCAAGGTCTTCTCCGCCGACCGGTTCGGCTACGTGCGGGTGCGCGACGAGGACCGCTGGCTGCTCGGCGCGGCCCACCTGGTCGAGTACGGCTCGGCGGAGCCGCACGCGCTGATCTGACGCCTACGCTGAGCCGATGACCGACCTGCTCGCCCAGTCGCTGGCGGAGGTGCTGGGGGAGCCGCCGGCGCCCGAGGGCACCTGGGAGCGGGAGGCCGTCTACGTGACGGCCGCCGCGCTGCGCCGCCGCGTCCCGCCGGCCGAGCTGGCCGCGCGGGTGCGGGCGGTGGACGGGGTGAGCGAGGCGCGGGCGCGGCCGAACGGCTTCCTGCGCATCGTCGTGGACGCGCCGGGACGGCTGGTCGAGTCCCTGGACCCGCCCGCCCTTCCCGAGCCCGGATGGCCCGACTTCCCGCGCACGTGGGACAACCCCGGCTTCGTCGTCCGGTACGCCCACGTCCGTGCCTGCGCGGTGCGGCGGTGGGCCGGGGAGCTGGGGGTGCCGCTCACCGGCTTCCGGCCCGAGCTGCTCGACGACCCCCACGACCGCCGGGTGCTGCGGGTGCTGGCCGAGCTGCCCGGACGCGCCCTCAGCCGCGACCCCGGCTGGGACGCCTTCTCGGTCCGGCTGGCGCTGGCCTACCACGACGCCCACGAGCACGCCCCCGCCGTCCCGATGGGGGACGAGCCGGTCCGGCCGGTGCACACGGCGCGGTTGCGGCTGGCGGAGGCCGTCCGGGGGGTACTGGTTGGGCCGGAAAGATTGTGATGGATCGTAAAATATCCGGCTAAAGCGCGAAAAATCGTGAAAATGTTGCTTGTGGACCTTGATCGCGTCTCGATACGTGGGCGGTGGTCCTGGAAGGGGCGGCGGTTCCGATAGCCTCGATCGGGTGAGCTTCGTCCATCCAGCCGGGGACCGGCACGCCGAGATGCTGCCCCACGAGCGCCCCCCGATGGCGCCCGCCGACCTCAACCGGATCGACCCCGCGATCTGGCCCCGAACGTCGACCCGGACCGACGGCACGCTCACGGTCGGCGGCGTCGACGTGCGCGACCTGGCCCGCGAGTTCGGCACGCCGCTCTACGTCCTCGACGAGGCCGACGTACGCTCACGCATGCGCGACTACGCCACGGCCTTCCAGGGCTCCGAGGTCCACTACGCGGGCAAGGCGTTCCTGTGCAAGGAGATCGTGCGCTGGCTGGCCGACGAGGGCCTCGGCCTCGACGTCGCCAGTGGCGGCGAGCTGGCGGTGGCGCTCAGCGTCGGCTTCCCGCCCGAGCGCATCACCCTCCACGGCAACAACAAGTCCACGGCCGAGCTGACCCGCGCCCTGGAGTGCGGCGTCGGGCACATCGTGGTCGACTCCTACGAGGAGATCGCCCGCCTCGGCTACCTCGCCGAGCAGCTCGGCAAGCGGCCCAAGGTGATGATCCGGGTGACCACCGGGGTCGAGGCCCACACCCACGAGTTCATCGCCACGGCCCACGACGACCAGAAGTTCGGCCTGTCGCTCAACACCGGCGCCGCCGCCGAGGCCGTGCGCCGCATCCTCGCGCTGCCGCAGCTCGACCTGGTCGGCCTCCACTCCCACATCGGGTCGCAGATCGTCGACACCGCCGGGTTCGAGGTGGCCGCGCGACGGCTGGCCACGCTGCTGGTGCAGATCAAGGACGAGCACGGCGTCGTCCTGCCCGAGCTCGACCTCGGCGGCGGCTACGGCATCGCCTACGTCGAGGGCGACGAGGCCCCCGACATCAAGGAGCTGGCCGACGGCCTGCGCGAGATCGTCACCAAGGTCTGCGCCGACGCCGGCCTGCCGGTGCCGCGCCTGACCGTCGAGCCGGGCCGCACCATCGTGGGTCCGGGCGGCATCTCCCTCTACGAGGTCGGCACGGTCAAAGACGTCGAGGGGCTGCGCACGTACGTCAGCGTCGACGGCGGCATGAGCGACAACGTGCGCACCGCCCTCTACGGCGCCGAGTACACCGCCACCCTCGCCAGCCGCGCCAGCGACGCCGCGCCTATGCTCAGCCGCCTGGTCGGCAAGCACTGCGAGAGCGGCGACATCCTGGTGCGCGACTGCCACCTGCCCGCCGACCTGGCGCCCGGCGACCTGGTCGCCGTGGCCGCGACCGGCGCCTACTGCCGTTCGCTGGCCAGCAACTACAACTACCTGCCCAGGCCCGCCGTGGTCGCCGTCGCCGACGGCGCGGCCCGGGTGATCGTGGCGGGCGAGACCGAGGACGACCTGTTGAGGGGGCAGCTGTGAAACCGCTGAAAGTGGCTCTGCTGGGCTGCGGCGTCGTCGGCTCGCAGGTCATCAGGCTCCTGCACGAGCAGGCCGACGACCTGGCCGCGCGCATCGGCGCACCGCTGGAGCTGGCCGGCGTGGCCGTGCGCAGGCTCGGGCGCAAGCGCGACATCGAGGTCGACCCGGCGCTGCTGACCACCGACGCCGAGTCCCTGGTCACCCGCGACGACATCGACATCGTCGTCGAGGTGATCGGCGGCATCGAGCCGGCCCGCACGCTCATCGTGGCCGCCCTCGAACGCGGCAAGTCGGTCGTCACCGCCAACAAGGCGCTGCTGGCCGAGGACGGCTCGTCCCTGCACGAGGCGGCCCGCCGGGGCGGCGGCGACCTCTACTTCGAGGCCAGCGTCGCCGGCGCCATCCCGCTGCTGCGCCCGCTGCGCGAGTCGCTGGCCGGCGACCACGTCAAGCGCGTGCTCGGCATCGTCAACGGCACCACCAACTACATCCTCGACAAGATGGACACCTCGGGCGCGTCCTTCACCGACGCCCTGGAGGAGGCCCAGACGCTCGGCTACGCCGAGGCCGACCCGACGGCCGACGTCGAGGGCTTCGACGCCGCCGCCAAGGCCGCGATCCTGGCCGGCCTGGCCTTCCACAGCCGGGTCACCGCCGACAAGGTGCACCGCGAGGGCATCACCGAGATCACCGCGACCGACGTCGCCTCCGCCAAGGCCATGGGCTACGTCATCAAGCTGCTGGCCATCTGCCAGCGCTCCGACGACGGCCGGTCGTTCGGCGTGCGGGTGCACCCGGCGATGATCCCGCGCACCCACCCGCTGGCGGGGGTGCGCGAGGCGTACAACGCGGTGTTCGTAGAGGCCGAGTCGGCCGGGCAGCTCATGTTCTACGGCAAGGGCGCCGGCGGCGCGCCGACGGCCTCGGCCGTGCTCGGCGACCTCGTGGCCGTCGGCCGCAACCGGCTGGCCGGCACCCACGGGCCCGAGGAGTCCACCTACGCCGACCTGGCCGTCCACCCGATGGGCGACACGGTCACGCGCTGCCACGTGGCGCTCGACGTGGCCGACAAGCCCGGCGTGCTGGCGCGGGTGGCCGACCTGTTCGCCAAGCACGACGTGTCCATCCAGACCGTCCGCCAGGAGGGGCACGGCGACGACGCCCAGCTCGTCATCGTCAGCCACCGCGCCACCGACGCGGCCCTCACGGCGACCATGGAGGGGCTGCGCGAGCTCGACATCGTCCGCGCGGTCGCCGGCGTGATGCGCGTGGAGGGCGACGACTGACGCCCGCCCCGCCCGGTCAGTGGGCGGGGAAGGCCAGGTCGCGGACGCGGCGCACGGCCCGTTTCAGGACCGTGCGGTCCTGCTCGCGGGCCAGCCGCACCGCCTCGCGCCGCCAGCTCTCGGCCTTCTCCCGCCAGCGGGAGGCGTCCCTGCCGTTCTTGGCGGCCTCCCGGCGCAGCTGGGCGATCTCGGCGCGCAGGGCGGCGACGCGCTTGCGATGGAGGGTCAGCTCCTTCTCGTGGCGGGCGGTGAGCAGGGCGAGCTCCGCGACCGGCGGCCGGCGCGGCGGGTAGACGTCGGGGCGGCGGCGCAGGCCCCACGACGCGCCGTCCGCCCATTCCAGGCCGTACAGGGCGTCGATCAGGTCGTCCGGGTGGTCGCCGGGGGCGGCGACCAGGGCGGCTCTGGACAGCGCGGCCGTCCGGTCGAGGCGGGCGGCGACCACGCCCTGCGAGGTCTCGTCCAGGGCCAGGCACAGGCTGC
Organism: Nonomuraea sp. NPDC001684; assembly: GCF_053596515.1. NCBI lineage: Bacteria > Bacillati > Actinomycetota > Actinomycetes > Streptosporangiales > Streptosporangiaceae > Nonomuraea > Nonomuraea sp. NPDC001684. Next base: position 4,656 of record NZ_JBSFGJ010000078.1, on the reverse strand, counting down.
CGAGGTCGTGCTCGTCCAGGTGGGCGATCAGGCGTTCCAGCGTGCCGGGGGAGAGAGTCCAGCCGGACGGCACGGTCAGTCGGAAGGGGGCCGTCGTGCCGGTGGGCGGTTCGGTGGCCAGGCGGACCCGCGGGTCGTGCTCGAAGGTGGCCTTGAGCAGGCGCAGGTCCAGGTCGGGGTCGCGCAGGGGCGAGCGGCGTCCGGTGGGCAGCGCGGGCCAGGGGCCGGTGAGGGTGAGGCGCACGTCGGGGATGGAGGAGGCGAGCAGGGCGTCCGCGGTGGCGCGGGTGTCCTCGTAGCCGCCCGCCGCCACCACCGCCTCCACGTACGGCACCAGCCACTGCCGCCCCGGATCCGTCCGCAGATACCGCCGGTAGGGAACCCGGTCGGCCACGTAGGGGTCGTTGTACCGCTTCAACGCGGCGACGTCGCGCATCGCGGTCGGCAGGCCGACGTGCCACGCCCGCGCCTGCGGGTCCGGGACGAACACCGCCCCCGCCTGGACGAGCCGGTACCCCAGCTCGGTGTCCTCGGCCAGCACCAGCGAGGTGTCCAGGCCGCCGATCGAGCGCAGCAGCGCCGCCGGGTACGACGCCGTGGCCCCCACGTGCACGCGGGCGGCCGTCGCGCCGGACGCCGTACGCAGGCCGTCGTGGTCGTGGATGATCTGCTCGGCCCAGTCGTGCCGGTGCGGCGACAGGGGGAACAGGCCGTCCTCGGCGCCCGCGTCCAGGGCCTGGACGACCTGCTCCGGCGTGGGCGGCTCGGCGGCCGAGGTGAAGTCGATCCAGCCCAGCACCACCACGTACGGGGCCAGGTGGTGCCACCGGAGCTGGGCCTCGACGTGCCGCCGGTGCGGGACCATGTCGGCGTCCAGCACGAGGACGACGTCGCCGGCGGCGGCGTCCAGGCCCGCCTGCACGGCCCAGGCGCGCCCCCAGCCGCCCGGCGGGCTGGAGATCAGCTTGGTGCCGCCCGGGGCGAGGGCGGGCAGGCGGATGGGGATGGCGCTGCCGTCGTCCACCACGATCACGTCGAGCAGGTGCGCCGGGTAGCTCTGCGCGGACAGGGCGGCGAGCGTCAGGTCCAGGGTCTCCTGGCGGTCGTGCGCCGGGATGACGACCGTGACGGCGAGCTCCGGCTCCCAGGCCCCCAGCTCGGGCGGGTCGAGGACGCCGAAGTCGTTGCCACGGATGCGCGGGACGGTCATGGGCGGCTGCTCCCCTCCAGCTCCATCAGGGCGTTCGGGCGGAACCCGCGCCACTGGCGCCGGTTGCGGCGCAGGAACGTGCCGATCGGCTCCTGCCAGGTGTGGGCGGAGGCCGGGCCGCGGCGCAGGATGTAGCCCAGGCCGTGGGTGCGGTAGATCTGGCCGCCCGCCGCCTGGAGGGCCTCCTGGAACTGGGTGTCCACCGAGCGGCGCAGCGGCCGGAAGCCGCCCACGGCCTGGAACGCCGAACGCTCCACCAGGATCGTGCCGCCCGCCACGAAGCTGGTGATCTGCTCGGTGACCTGGCTGCGGTGCACGGTGACGTCGATCGAGGCCAGATAGACGAACTCGGGCACCGTGCCGACCACCTGCGCCCCCGAGTAGGCGTGGGCGAGCAGCAGGTCGGCCAGGAAGTCGGGGCCGTACCAGTCGTCGTCGTCCATCTTGAGCAGGAACGAGCCGGAGGCCCGGGCGGCGGCCTCGTTCAGCACCTCGCCGAAGACGGCCGCGGGGTCGGCCTCGTACACGGTCAGCGGGCCGCCGAAGTCGGCCAGGGCCGCGGCGACGTCCGGGTGCTCCCGCGGGACGCCGTGCAGCGCGAGCACCACTTCGAGCTGGGCGTCGCGCTGGCGGGCGATCTGCCGCAGCGCGAACGGCACCATGTCGGCGCGCCGGGTGGCCAGCAGGACGGAGGTGAGCGGGGGAGCGGGGGCGGGCGCGCCGAGCTGCTCCCACCGCGCCGCCACGCCATGGGTGCGCAGGGCGGCCCGGCGCAGCCGGATGCTGTGCTCCTCGCGCCGCAGCTCGTCGGACAGGTCGGGGGCGGCGGGCAGCAGCGCGACCAGCTCGTCCCCCAGAGCGCCCGCCCAGCGCGGCACGGCCCCGGTGACCAGCGGCACCCCGGCGGCGGCCAGACCGGCCAGCACCCGCACGGCCGCCAGCGGGCCGCTGTGCGGATGTTGCCAGCTCACCTCGACGCCGCGGATCTGCCGGAGCCTGGCCACGTCGGCGTCGGTGACCCCGCCCGACTCGGCGAACGTCGTGACGACCTTGCCGTCGAGCAGCACCGACCAGCGGCCGTCGCGCTCGGCCAGCGCGGCCATGCCCCGGGACGGCGTGGTCACGAACCCCTGGGGGTTGACCAGCCGCTCGTCCACGGGCGGGACCATCGACGGCTCGCCGAGCACGTCGGGATCGGCCAGCGGCGACCCCGCCCCGCCGGGACGCCCGATGCTCTCCCAGCTCGCGGCGACGATCGTGGGCCGCTCGACGGGCGCCTGGTCCCCGGCCCAGCCGATCCCGCCCGGCTCGGCGGACCCGCCCGGCGTCAGGGCCGGGGACGCGTCCGGGGCGCGGCCGTCGCCCGGCGGGCGCAGGGCGTCGCCGGCCAGGCCGCGGAGGGCGACGTCGCCCAGCGTGCGGAGCACGACGTCGCTGCCGGGGGCGCCGACGCGTTCGGGGACCGGGCCGCTCACCTCGGCGGGCGTGGCGTTCGGGTCGCCGGGACGCCAGTCGGCCGAGCCGATCCCGGCGATGCCGGCGGCGGGCGCGGCGATCACGTCCAGGCGGTGACCGGCGAAGGCGCGGGCGGTGGCGGTCACCGTACGGCCGGCGGGCGTCGCGGCCGAGAAGCGGGCGTCCACCACCCACACCCGGTTCCTGGGCTGGTAGACCCGCAGGTCCGTCAGCGACCGCCAGCGGTGCGCGGGGGTCGGCGTGGGCACGGGGGCCGGGTGCGAGGCGGGGGCGTCGAGCACGCACACCACCACCCGCCCGGCCAGCGGGAGCAGCTTGTGCAGGGTCGCCACCCTGCGCAGGTCGGCGGGCGTCCTGGCGAGCACGAGGACGTGGTCGGCCGACTCCGGCTCGGCGGGCGGCTCCACCAGGTCCCGGTCCAGATCCACGGCGCCGGCGGGCAGCCCGGCGCGGCCCTCACCGCCCTCGCCGCCTTCGCCGTCGGCAGGGAAGGTGGGGCTCTCGATGCCGGCCAGGAACACCCGGGCGTCCGGCAGCTCGGCCAGCAACGCGGTGACCGTCCGCCGCTCGGCGCTCATCCGGCGCTCCGCAGGTGCCGGATCAGGGAGCTCAGCGGCCCGGGAGCGGGGTCCTCCTGCTCCTGCGCGCGGGACAGGCGCTCGACCTCGGCGGAGAGCCGGTCGACCTGGGCGCGCAGCTCCTTGGTCTCCGCCAGCCGCCGGGCCGCCAGGGCGCGCCACTTGGCCGGGTCGCCGCCCAGCGGCGGCGGGTCGGCGGCGGCGCCGAAGCCGTGCTCGCCGCCCTCGACCCACAGGACGCCGAACAGCTCGTCCACCAGGTCGTCGGCGGGGCCGTCGAAGCGCGCGGCGCGGGCGAAGGCGGCCGTGCGCTCCAACCGGGCGGCCACGACCCCGTCCGCGTCCTCGTCCAGCGCCACGCAGAGCAGGCCGAGCAGGTCCTCGTCGGCCAGCCGCACGAGCCTGGCCAGGGTGTCGGCCCCGAGGACCCATCCGGCGGGCAGCCGCAGCAGGAACGGGGTGGGGGCGGCGGTGACCGGTTCGCTTTCCGCGAAAGTGACGCGCGGCTCGTGGGCGTACAGGTTGTGCAGCAGCCGCAGGTCCAGCAGCGGGTCGTCGAGGCTGGACCGGCGCTCGCCGGTCAGCCGGCCCCAGGGGCCGACGACGGTGACGGCGGCGTCGGGCAGCGTGCCCGCCAGCGCCGCGTCCACGCTCGCCCGGGTCTCCTCGTACGTGGTGGCGCTCACCACGACCCGCACGTACGGCACCCGCCAGTGGCGCCGGGGATGGCCGCGCAGCCAGCGCAGATCCGGCACCAGATCGCCCAGGTAGGACCAGTTGTGCCGATGGACCTCCTTCTCCCGCAGCATCACCGTGGACGGCCCGACGTGCCACGCCCTGGCCTGCGGATCGGGCACGAACACCGCCCCCGCCTGGGCCAGCCGGTAGCCCAGCTCGGTGTCCTCGGCCATGTTGAGCGAGGCGTCCACGCCGCCCGCCGCGCGCAGCAGCTCGGCCCGCACCGACGTGGAGGCCCCCGTGTGCAGCAGGTACGCGCTCGTCCCCGCGTCCTTCAGCATCCGGGTCGACTCCAGCGTCTTACGCGTGTACTCCGGTCGCGTGCCCTCCTCGCCGGGGGCCGTCACGAACCGGATGTCGCCGATCACCACCACGTGGTCGAGCAGGTGGTGCCAGCGCATGTGCGCCTCAAGGTGGTCGGGGGCCAGGATCATGTCGGAGTCCAGCCAGTGGATCACCTCGCCGGTGGCGGCCAGCTGCCCGGTCTGCCGGGCCGCGCCGCGTCCCCAGCCGTCGGTCACCCGTACGACGCGGGCCCCCGGCAGCTCGACCGGCGGCGTGCTGCCGTCGTCGGCGACCACGATCTCGACGAGTTCGGCCGGGTAGGTCTGCGCGGCCAGCGCGGACGCCGTGCGCTCCAGCGCCTCCTGGCAG
>NZ_JBSFGJ010000077.1:0-28715 GCF_053596515.1 Nonomuraea sp. NPDC001684 | reverse complement strand
GGCCTCCACGGGCCGGGGCAGCGTGACGCCCGGGATGCGCCCCACGGCCTCGGCCAGCCGCCGCCCCATGGCGTTGGCCTGCCGCGCGTTGCGCAGCCACAGGTCGCCCGAGAGCAGCGCCTCGAACTGCGCCGAGACGAACCGCATCTTGGACGACAGCTGCATGAACGTCTTGCGGATGTAGTCGACGCCGGTGGCCGCCGACGGGTTGAGCACCACGACGGCCTCGCCGTACAGCAGGCCGATCTTGGTGCCGCCGAAGGAGAGCACGTCCACGCCCGCGTCGGTGGTCAGGGCCCGCATCGGCACGTCGAGCGCGGCCGCGGCGTTGGTCAGCCGCGAGCCGTCGAGGTGGACGAGCAGGCCGAGCTCGTGCGCGTGGGCGCAGATCGCGGCGATCTCCTCGGGCGTGTAGACGGTGCCCCACTCGGTGGTGTTGGAGATGGACACCACCTTGGGCTGGGCCCGGTGCACGTCGCCGAAGCCCCACGCCTGGCGGTCGATCAGCTCGGGGGTGAGCTTGCCGTCGGGCGTGGGCACGGTGAGCAGCTTGATGCCGCCCGCCACCTCGGGGGCGCCGCCCTCGTCGGTGTGGATGTGGGCGCTCTCGGCGCAGATGACCGCCTCCCAGTGGGCGGTCATCGCGCGCAGCGAGACCACGTTGGCCGCCGTGCCGTTGAAGACCGGCCAGGCCCGCGCCCCGTCGCCGAAGTGCCGCTGGAAGACCTGCTGCAGCGCCTCGGTGTAGACGTCGTCGCCGTAGGCGATCTGGTGACCGCCGTTGGCCTGGACGATGGCCTGGAGGATCTCCGGGTGCACGCCGGCGTAGTTGTCGCTGGCGAACGCCTTGAGCTGGGGGTCGTGCCGGGGGATCAAGAAGTGAGGTCCAATCGGGTGCCGTTGATGTCTGCGGCGGGGCGGTCGTAGAGGCCGGCGATCGCCGCCGCCAGGTCGCCGACGTCGGTGAAGCCGGGGAACTTCGCCTCCGGCTTGGCGGCCCTCATCGCGTCGTTGACCAGGGCCTTCACCACCAGTATGACCGCTGCCGCGTTCGTGCCGGACAGCGCGTCGGCCAGGGACAGCGTCCAGGCCTCCGAGGCCGCCTTGGCCGCCGCGTAGGCCGCGCCGCCCGCCGTGGGCCGCTGGGCGGCCTTGGCGGAGATGATCACGAACCGGCCGTTGTCGCTCTTGCGCAGCAGCGGCTCGAAGGCCAGCGACACGTGCTGGAGCGTGCGGATCAGCAGGTCGTGCAGGGCGTCCCAGTCCTCCAGGCGGGTGTCGGCGAACGTGCGCGAGCCGCGCCAGCCGCCCACCAGGTGGACCACGCCGTCGACCCGGCCGTGCTCGGCGTCGATCCGGGCCGCGAGGTCCTGGACGGCCGCGCGGTCGAGCAGGTCGACGTCGTCCTTGTCGACCCCGATCACGGCGTGCCCCTGCTTGCGGAAGTGCTCGGAAACGGCTTCCCCGGTGGGGCCGCCGGCCCCCGTCACCAGGATGATCATGCGCGGATCCCCTTAGTCGACTCGACCACGTCTGTCAGCTTACGGCGCAGGGCCTCGTAGAACATGCTGAGCGGGAACTCGTCCGGCAGCACCGCGTCCACCTTGGCCTTCTGCTCCTCGGGCAGGGCCTGGACGCCCTTGGCCCACACCGAGCCGGGGGCCGGCGGCACGTACGCGCTGACCAGCTCGTGCGCGGCCAGCCAGTGGGCCAGCTTGGACCGGTCGATGCTGTCGCGGTACAACTTCTCGACCTCGCCCCGCAGGTCGGCCACGCCGTCCGCGACCCGCTCCCAGTCGATCGTGAGCCGGTTGTCGGTCCAGCGGACGATGTCGTTGCGGTGCAGGTACGCGAAGAGCAGCTGGCCGCCGAGCCCGTCGTAGTTGCGCACCCGGTCACCGGTGACCGGGAACCTGAACAGCCGGTCGAACAGGATGGCGAGCTGCACGTACCGGGCGTGCGGCACGCCCTTGCCCTCCAGCTCCACGGCCTCGCCGAACGCCGTCAGGTCGCAGCGCAGCTCCTCCAGCGAGTACAGCCAGTACGGCATCCGCTGCTTGATCATGAACGGGTCGAACGGCAGGTCGCCGTGGCTGTGCGTGCGGTCGTGGATCAGGTCCCACAGCACGAACGTGTCCTGGGCGAGCTGCTGGGAGTCCAGCAGGCGGGCGGCGTCCGGCGGCAGGTCGAGCCGGAGCGTGGCGGCGGCCGCCGCCGAGACCCGGCGGAACCGGGCGGACTCGCGGTCGGCGAAGATGCCGCCCCAGGTGAAGCGGGCCGGCGCCTGGCTTACCGCGACCGTCTCGGGGAACAGCACGGCCGAGTGGGTGTCGTAGCCGGAGGTGAAGTCCTCGAACGCGATCGGCACGAACATCGGGTTGTCGTAGCCGCCGGCCTCCAGCCGGGCCAGCCAGTCGGGCCAGATGGTGCGGATCCAGACGGCTTCGAGGTTGCGGCTGAGGTTGCCGTTCTGGGTGTACATGGGGAACACCACGACGTGCTCCAGGCCGTCCACGCGCTGGGTGTCGGGGTGGAAGAGGTCCAGGGCGCGCAGGAAGTCGGGCACGCCGAGGTCCTGCTCGGCCCAGGCGGCCAGGTCGTCCTGGACGGCCTGGAGGTAGGCGGCGTCATGGGGGAAGTAGGGCGCGATGTCGCCCACGCGGCGGCCGATCTCGGCGACCAGCGCCTTGGCCCGCTCCTTGTCCTCCGGCACCGAGCCGTCCTTGACCTGCAGCGGGCGCAGCTCCTCCACGGCCTCCTTGAGCCGGGCGAACAGCGCGGCCTTGGCCTCGTCCCGGGATCCGGCGGCCTCGTCGCCGCCGGGGACGCGGGCGGCCCAGGTGATCACGTTGCCCCAGAGCCTGCGGTGGTCGTAGTCCTCGATCGAGTCGTCGCCGAACAGGTCGGAGTCGGCGAACACGACGACCCGGCCCTTGCCGTGCCGCAGGGCGACGGCCAGCGGCGCGCCCGCCGGGTCGGCGGTGGCCGAGGTGGCGAACAGCACCGTCGCCTCCTCGGGGGCGGTCAGGACGCCCGAACGGTAGAAGCAGGCCCGCTGGACGCCGGCCAGCACGCCGTCGCCCGTGGCGCGCTCGGCGAGCACCCAGGTGGCGACCTCGCGGTGGGCGTTCCTCGGGTCGCGCACGGTCGTGTGACCGACGCCGACGCCGAAGCGGGCGAGCAGCTCGGCGACGTTGTTGCCGTACTTGTCCTGCTCCTCCTCGGCCAGCACCACGAGCCCGCCGCCCTCGGCCACGAACGACTCGACGGCGTCCAGCTCGTCGGCGGCGAAGACGGGGCTGCCGTGGCCGGTGGTGCGCTCCCACCGGTCGCCGGACGGGTGGGCGATCACCAGGACGTCCTGGCCGGACAGCGCCCCGGCCGTCAGGGCGCCTTCGGTGTGGGCGAGCACGTCGTGCCCCAGATGGCGCAGCGCGGCTGCCGCGCGCGCGTAGCTGTTGTCGTCGGGATGGGCGGGATTGATGGTCTCGGCGACCTCGCGGCGGATGGTCCACGACTCGCTGTGGGCCTCGTCGAACAGCACCCGGGGGAACGATGGCATGAAATATCTCCTGTTGCTACCGCCTTCTCACGGAAAATATACACATACGTACCCCCCTGTCCGTCAAACCTCAGGCCGCACCAGGGCGCACAACCCCTGATTCGTAGGCGAAGACGACCGCCTGGGCCCGGTCCCGCAGGCACAGTTTCATCAGCACCCTGGCCACGTGCGTCTTGACCGTGGCCTCGCCGACGTACAGGTCCCTGGCGATCTCGGCGTTCGTCAGCCCCCTGGCCAGCAGCCGCAGCACCTCCAGCTCGCGCGGCGTCAGCTCGGCCAGCATCGGCGAGGGCGTGGGGTCGGCGCGACCGGCGAACGTGGCGATGACCCGGCTGGTCACGGCCGGGTCGAGCAGCGCGTCGCCGGCGTGCACCACCCTGATCGCCTCCAGCAGCTGCTCGGGCGGCGACACCTTGAGCAGGAACCCGCTGGTGCCGGCGCGCAGCGCGGCGTAGAGGTTCTCGTCGGTGTCGAACGTCGTGAGCGTGATGACCTTGGGCGGCGAGGGCGTGTCCAGCAGCTCCTTGGCCGCGGCCAGCCCGTCGAGCCGAGGCATGGAGATGTCCATCAGGACGATGTCGGGTCTGGTGCGGCGGGCCACCGCGATGGCCTCGCGTCCGTCGCCGGCCTCGCCGACGACCTCCATGCCGGGGTCGCTCTCGACGACCATGCGCAACCCGGCCCTGACCATCGCCTGGTCGTCGGCGATGACGATTCGTATGCCCACAGGCGGAGGGTAGACGGCCGATGCCCGGCTTGGACACCCAGGTCAAGCCGGGCACAAGTCAGTTACAAGTCTACGAAGGGCGCACGCTCTGCCTGATGCGCGTCTGGACGGCGTCGTCGCAGGTGTTCTTGGCGCAGAAGTACATCACGAGCATGGTCTTGGGCTGACGGTCGATGACGTAGCTGACGAATCCGAGCCGGGTGCCGCCGGCCGGGTCGTGCAGCACGCCGTCGAAGCGGGTGGCCGGGCTGCTGCCCGCCTGGTCCTGGACCGGCTTGCCCAGGTCCACCTGGCCGGGCAGCAGGTTGTCCATCTTGCTCTTCATCTGCTCGGAGTCGCCGCCCGCGTCGAGGGTGTCGGAGACCTGGACGTACACCCCCACGGCGCTGTCGGGGTCGTCGGCGACGATCTGGGAGATCGCCGACCAGTCGGCGCCCGGACCGGCCACGAACAGCGACTCGAACTCGGTGGCGTGCGGCGAGGCCACGGCGAACAGGTCCTGGTGGGTGCGCGCGGTCCAGTCGCCGGGGTACTCGAAGGCCAGCGGGGCGGCGGCGCTGGCGGCGTAGCGCGACCAGGTGTCGCCGCGGTGGTTGAAGATGATCATCGCGACCAGCGTCAGCGCGGCCGCGGCGGCCACCAGGGTGACCGCCACGATCGGCAGCCGCCCCGGCCGCCTGGCCGGAGCCGTGGGATGGGTGGGGGCCGCGCGCCGGGAATGGTCCTCGTGCGGCCCCGAGGGCTGCCCCAGGCCGTGCGGGCCCGTGCCGGGCACCGCGTACGGGCTCTGCTGCGGTCCTGTCTGTGGGACGGCCTGAGGCCCCGTACGCGGGCCTGCCTGTGGACCCGCCGCCGCTCCCGGAACCGGCGCCGCGTGCGGGCCGGTGCGCGGGACGGCGTGCGGGACCAGATGGGGCCCCGACGGGTGCCGGCCGCCCGGCTCGGCCTCCTGGCCGCTGATCGCGTCGCGCAGCGCGGTCACGAACTCGACGCAGGTGGCGTAGCGCTGCTCGGGCGCCTTGGCCAGCGCGCGCGCCATCACGACGTCCACCTGCGGCGGCAGCTCGGGACGCAGCTGCGACAGCGGCGCGGGCTGCTCGGCCAGGTGCGCCCACAGCAGCGCGATGTCGTTCTCCCGCTGGAACGGCAGCCGCGCGCTCAGCGCCTCGTAGACCACGCAGGCCAGCGCGTACTGGTCGCACCGGCCGTCGATGTGCTCCTTGTTGATCTGCTCGGGCGACATGTACCGGGGCGTGCCGATGAACTGGTCGGTCTGGGTCAGGCCGGAGATCGACGAGCGGTGCTTGGTGATGCCGAAGTCGGTCAGGTAGACGTGGTCGCCGGCCAGCAGGATGTTGGCCGGTTTCACGTCGCGGTGGATCAGGTCGTGGGCGTGCGCGGCGTCGAGCGCGGCGGCCGTCTGGGCGAAGATCTGGCTGGCCTGGGCGAGCGGCAGCGGGCCCCGGTCGTAGATGAGCCGGCGCAGGTCGAGGCCGTCCACGTAGCGCATGGCGATGTAGAGCACGCCGTCGGCGTCGGCGTTGGCCTCGTAGATGGGGATGATGTTGGGGTGCTCGATGCTGGCGACCGTCCTGGACTCCAGGATGAAGCGCTGGCGGAACCTGTCGTCCACGGAGAGCACCGGGTTGAGGATCTTCAACGCCACGCGGCGGCTGAGCCGGGGGTCGAGCGCCAGGTAGACGACGGCCATGCCGCCCTTGCCGACGATGTCCTCGATGTAGTACCCGGCCACCTCCTGGCCGATGAGCGATCTGTCGTTCAATTGCATCACGTCTCGATGGGATGGCCGCAGTAGCCGCAGAAACGATGGGCCGGGCCGAGCCTCATGCCGCACGAGGTGCAGTACTTGACCGGCGGCGAGTCGGGGGCGGTCATCACCTGCTGCTGTTGCGGGACCGCCTGGAACGGCTGCGAGCGGCGCACGACGACGGTCTGGCTCGCGCCCTCGTCGAAGGGCGAGGGCACCGGCAGGGTCTCCGGCAGCTCGACCGGTCTCTCCGGGGCCCGCCGCCGCCACAGCAGGAACACCAGGCCGGCCCCGGCGATGAGCAGCAGCCCGCCCGCCACCAGGAACGGCCACAGCGGCGTGGAGCGCGACGGGGGCGCCGCCGCCTGCTTGGTGCCCTGGTCCTCGGGACCGCCGCGCTTGGCCAGCGACGTCTTGAGCAGCGTGGCGGCCACCACGTTGCCGGGGTAGAGCTCCAGGACGCGCTGGAAGCCCGGCGCCGCCTCGGTGTAGTACCTGGTGTGGTAGCGGGTCAGCGCGGCCTCGAAGGCGGTGTCGATCGCGCCCCTGCGCGGCGCGACCTTGGCCGCGGCCAGGGTGGCGGTGATCTCCCTGACGCCCAGCATGGCGGCCGTCTTGCCGCCGCCGATGAGCATGCCGATGACGTGCCCGTCCTTGTCGCCGATCACCGGCGCGCCGGCCAGGCCCTGGTCGACCAGGGCGCCCAGCTTGACCGGCTCGTCCACCTTCTTCTCCGGGTCGGCGAACGGCCTGCCGGACACGCCGGCCTGCCCGCCCTTGGCCAGGTGGGCGATCTGCACGGTCTCCTGGACGCCGGGCCCCGGCCGGCCGAGGAAGCCTGCCACGTTGGTCGGCGAGCCCTCCTGCTCGGGCACCTTGTCGGCGAGCGGCGCGGTCGGCATGCCGACGCTGCCGGCGGCGGGCGTGAGCGGGACCAGCACGGCGGGCGTGTCGGGGGTCTTGCCGGCCTTGATGCACTTGTACTTCAGGCCCTGGCCGGGCGGCGAGACGTTGGTGAACACCGTGATGTCGGTGGTCACGTCGATGATGCAGGTGGCGGTGCTGGTCTTGGGCGGGTAGCACTCCTGCAGGTGGTGGTCGAGCAGGTCGTCCTTGAGCTTGTGCTTCTGGTAGTCGAGCGGGATCTTCACCTTGTGGTGCTCGGCGAAGATCTTGTTGGCGGCGTAGACGGCGACGTCATCGGGGTTGACGGCGTTGCGCCTGAGCGTGACGACGTCGCCCTCGGGGTTGACGACGGTCCCCGTGCCCGAGGCGAACGGGATGTCGTAGGAGCGCTCCACGTGTTTCAGCTCGCCGATGTGGTCGAGCAGGGTGATCTCCACATGGGACACCGCCTCCACCCGCACCACGGCCGGCGTCACCAGATCGGTGATCCCGCTGGGATGGTTGTGGGCCGCGGCGGGGAGAGCGGCGGGGATCGCGAGCAGCACGAGCGCCGCCGCCACGCCGCCCGCCAGAGCTGTGATGCGCGCCATCTTGGCTCCAAACACTGAATAGATCCAGGTTCCCAATCAGATGCCGTAAGTCAAGAGATCGATACATAGACAAGCGCTTGCTCGGGGATCTACCGTACCGGGATGGGGTTCGCGATCGGCGTCGACGTCGGCGGCACCTTCACCGACGTGGTCCTGAGCGGCCCCGGCGGGGTCACCGCCGTGGCCAAGTGTCTGAGCACCCACGACGACCCCATCGCGGGCATACTCACCGGCGTTACTCGCGCGCTCGGATCCGTGGACCCCGCCCGGGTCACCCGGGTCGTGCACGCCACCACGCTGGCGACCAACGCGGTGCTCGAACGCACCGGCGCGCGGGTGGCGTTCGTGACCACCCGGGGCTTCCGCGCCGCCGTCCCGCTCGGCCGTCACGCCCGCGTGGAGGAGGACCGGTACGACCTGCGCTTCACGCCGCCCCCTCCCCCGGTCGCGCCCGGCGACTGCTTCGAGGTGGACGAGCGCGTCTCGGCCCGCGGCGCCGTGCTCACCCCCCTGGACCCCGGCTCGGTACGGCGGGCCGCCGCGGAGATCGCCCGGCGCGGCATCACCTCGGCGGCCGTCTGCCTGCTGCACTCCTACGCCGAGCCCGCCCACGAACGGCGGACGGCGGCGATCCTGCGCGAGCACGTGCCGCACGTGGTGGCCTCCTGCGAGATCTGGCCCGAGATCCGCGAGTACGAGCGCGCCACCACCACCATCATGTCCGCCTACATCGGCCCGCTGATGACCTCCTACCTGTCGCGCCTGCGCGAGCGCCTGGCCGCGATCGGCATCGACGCGCCCGTGCACGTCATGGAGTCCGGCGGCGGGGTCGTCTCGGCCGAGCTGGCGGCCCGGCGCGCGGTGTCCACCATCGAGTCGGGCCCGGCCGCCGGGGTGCTGGCGGCGGCCGCGACCGGGCTGCCGGACGTGATCTCGTTCGACATGGGCGGCACGACGGCCAAGGCGTGCGTGGTGCGCGGGGGACGTCCGGAGATCACCCACGAGTTCCACGTGGGCGGCAAGGGCAGCTTCGGCGGCCGGCGGGCGGGCACCGGCGTGCCGATCAAGACGCCGGCCATCGACCTGGCCGAGGTCGGCGCGGGCGGGGGCAGCATCGCGTGGCTGGACCCGGCGGGCGCGCTGCGTGTCGGGCCCCGGTCGGCGGGCTCCTCCCCCGGTCCCGCCTGCTACGGGCTCGGCGGCGGCGAGCCGACGGTCACCGACGCCGACCTCGTGCTCGGCTATCTCTCCTCGGCCTCGATGCCGCTGTCGGCGCCGCTCGCGGCCAAGGCCGTGGACCGGCTGGCCGGGCCGCTCGGGGTGTCGCGGGAGGAGGCGGCGCACGCCGTGCACGAGATCGTCAACGCCTCGATGGCCGCGGCCGTGCACGTGGTGACGGTCCAGCGCGGGATCGACCCGCGGGGGTTCGCGCTGGTGGCGTTCGGCGGCGCGGGGCCGATGCACGCGGCCGGGGTGGCGCGGCGGTTCGGGATCGCGACGGTGGTGGTGCCCGCGTACTGCGGGGTGGCCTCGGCGGCCGGGCTGCTGGCGGGGGCGCTCTCGACGGACCGGGTGTTGTCGCGGCTGGACGCGGGCGACCCGGAGGAGGTCTTCGCCGCGCTGGCCGCCGACGCCGCCGCCGACCTGGGCGTCGCCCGGGTGCGGGTGGCCCGGTCGGTGGACGTGCGGTTCAAGGGCCAGTCGCACGACCTGACCGTGGACTGGGCGGAGTCGCGGGAGGAGCTGGCGTCGCGGTTCTTCGCGAAATATGCGCAGGTGTATGGGATTGTCCAGCAGGGGGAGATCGAGCTGGTCAGCTACCGCGTCCGCGTCACCGACGCCGCCACGCCCGCCGCGCCTGCCACGCCCGCCGCACCCGGGTCTGGTGGGGACGCGGAGAGCCGCAGGAGGGCGTACTTCCCCGAGGCCGGCGGGTGGCTCGACGTCCCCGTGCACACCCGGCGGACGCTGGACCGGGTGCGTGGCCCGGCGATCGTCGAGGACGCCGAGTCCACGATCGTCGTCCCGCCCGGCTGGCGGGCGGCGGCCGGCCCGTCGGGCGCGGTGCGCCTGACCCTGGAGGGCGCCGCGTGAACGACGCGCTGACCGCCGAGGTGCTGAGGAACGCGCTGGTCGTGGCCGCCGAGGAGGCCAGCATCGTGGTGGTGCGGTCGGCGTACTCGACGTTCATCGTGGAGGGCTCCGACGCCTCGGCGGCGATCCTGGACGCCGGGGGCCGCCTGGTCGCGCAGTCCATGGCGACCACGCTGATGAACAGCATGGCCCTGAAGGTCGCGCTGCCCGAGCTGCTGAAGGACGTCCCGCCGCACACCATGCGGCCCGGCGAGGCGTACGCGCTCAACGATGCCTACCGGGGCGGCGTGCACACCAACGACCTGCTGGTCTACCGGCCGGTGTTCGCCGGCGGGGTCCCGGCGTACTTCACCGCCACCATGATCCACGTCTCCGACCTGGGCGGGCTGTCGGCCGGCGGCATGGCGCCGCTGGCCACCGACATCTTCCTCGAAGGGCTCCAGCTCCCGCCGGTCCGCCTGGCCACCCGGGACGGCCTCGAACCGGCCGTGGAAGCCGTCCTGCGGGCCAACAGCCGCACGCCCGACAAGGTCATGGGCGACGTGCGGGCGCTGGTGGCCGGGACGGCGGTGGCCGCCGCCCGCGTGGAGGCCCTGATGGCCGAGTACGGCGTGGCGGGCCTGGCCGCGGGCGTCGAGGACTACCTGGACCACACCGAGACCAGGACCCGCGCGGCGCTGGCGGAGCTGCCCCGGGGACGGTTCGAGGCGTCGTACCCGATCGACGACGACGGGGTGCGGCCGGGGGTGACGCACCACGTACGGGTCGCCGTCACGCTCGGCGGGGACGCGGCCGTCCTCGACTTCACCGGCACCGGGCCGCAGGTGCCCGCCGCGATCAACGCCTCGGCGTCGCAGTCGCTGGCGGCGGCCGTCTTCGCGGTGCGCTGCTTCCTGGACCCGACGATCCCGATGAACGACGGCTGCCTGCGCGCGATCGAGGTCGTCCTGCCGGAGGGCTCCCTGCTGAACGCCCGTTCACCGTATCCGTGCGGCGGCCGGTACGTCCCCATCTACGCCGCCATGGAAGCGGTGTTCCAGGCGATGTCGGACGCGATGCCGGACCGCGCGATCGCGGCCAGCGGGATCCTCCAGCCGTTCTCGATCGCGGCGGTGGGGGCGCCGTACTGGATCCACCTGTCCTACGACTTCGGCGGGGTGGGCGCCCGGCAGGGGCTGGACGGGCCGGACGCGACGGGCGTGCACTTCGGCATCGGCCGCAACTCGGTGCCGCAGGCCGAGCCGGTGGAGAGCCGCTGCCCGCTGATCGTGGAGTCGGTCGGGACGATCGCCGACTCCGGCGGCCCCGGCCGCTTCCGGGGCGGGCTCGGCTCGCGTACCGTCTACCGCTTCCTGGCCGACTGCCACGTCACCACCCGCGGCGACCGCCTGCGCCTCCCGCCCCCGGGCCGGGACGGCGGCCTGCCCGGCAGGGTGGGCGGCTTCCACAAGCGCCACCTGGACGGGCGGGTGGAACGCCTGGCCTCGAAGGTCAACAACGTGCGGTTCACGGCGGGCGAGGCGTTCGTCGTGGAGACCACGGGCGGCGGCGGCCTCGGCCCCCCGTCGGAAAGGGACCCGGCGGCGATCCTGGCCGACCTGGAGTCCGGCCACATCACCCCCGAAGGCGCCGCGACCGACTACGGCTTCAGTAGTCGACCAGTTCCTCGGGATCGAAGCTGACCGGGCAGGGTGACGACAGACTCACCATCGTGCCGGCCTTGTGGGCGACGGGTTCACGATAGGAGCCGCCGTCGAGCTCATACACGTAGAGAGAAGGCCCCTCATCGAGTTCGATGCGCCAGTATGCGGGGATTCCCGCAGCGGCGTAGGCGGCCGCCTTGTTGCCCCGGTCATGCGTCTTGGTGCTCGGACTGACCACCTCCACGGCCAGCAGGACGTCGGCGGCCTCGAAGACGAGCTTGACGTTTCTGGCCTTGTCTCTGGTGACGACGGCCAGATCCGGGATGAAGAGGTCTCTCTCCGAGGCTCGGACGTTGACGGTCGAGTACACCTTCAGCTGCGCCGGCAGGGCGCGGTGCAGGATCGTCTGAAGCAGGAAGATCGCATCCTGGTGCGGGGGGGTGGGGGCAGGACTCACTACCAGACTCCCGTTGAAGAGCTCGTAGCGGTTCCCGTCGTCGGGGAACCTGAGCAGGTCGTCGACTGTGAACGGCGGCGCGCCGGGAAGAACGGTGCGCCTCGTCGTCGGTTCGATCGCCAATGCGGTCACCCACTCAGTATCGGGAGTCACGCCCTTGTCCACATGCTACTTCCCCCAAAATCGTCACCTGTAGTCACCGGGGCGCCACGCCTCGGCGCCGCGGCGGACGGCGGTGTGGACGGCGCGGGCCGCGCGGGCGCCCCACTCCGAGCGGGGGCCGCCGAAGAGCTGCTCGGGGCCGTCCTGCGGCACCACCACGCAGACGGCGTCCGAGGCGGTGCCCGTGCAGGGGTAGCCGGCCTCGATCAGCGCCTGGGTCTTGGCCTCGGTGACCGTCATGACCAGGTTCACCAGGGCGGCGTCGGTCATGGCGACGGGCAGGACGGTGACGATGTTGACGGTGCCCGCCCGCATGGGGGCGAGTTCGGGGTCGGCGGCGCCCTCGGGGGCGGCGGCCCAGGTGGGGACGCGCAGCCCGACGGTGGCCACAGCCTCGGCTCCCCCGTCGGCGGCCCGCACGTACCGGTCGACGGAGGCGGCGGTCAGCATGCCGACGCCGGGGCCGGACGGGCCCAGCTCGACCAGGTGGTCCACCGGGTCCATGCGCGCGTAACCGGCCACGACCTGGGCGTTCAGCACCCATTCGCGGGGGCCGATGCCGCCGCCGAGCATGGCCGAGGAGATCATCCGGAAGCCGGGCCCGAACTCCCACAGCAGGGACCCCAGCCGGGCCCCCTCCTCCACGCGATAGGTCAGCTTCACGTCCCACCTCGCACCAGGTGCACCACGGGCCGCCCGTCGGGGCCCGGCTCGATCTTGACACGGGCGTCGAAGTGCCGTCCGATCAGCGCCTCGGTGAGCACCTGTTCGGGGCGGCCCGTGGCGGCGGCGTGGCCGTCGGCCAGCAGCATCAGGGAGTCGGCGTACAGGCCGGCGACGGTCAGGTCGTGCAGGGTGGTGACGACGGTCAGGCCGTCGGCGCGGCGCAGGCGGTCGACCAGTTCCAGCACCTGCTGCTGGTGGCCGAGGTCGAGCGCGGTGGTGGGCTCGTCGAGCAGCAGCACGGGGGCCTGCTGGGCCAGCGCCCTGGCCAGCACTACGCGCTGGCGCTCGCCGCCGGACAGCTCGCCGACGCGGCGTCCGGCGAAGGAGGTCAGGTCCAGCCGGTCCAGCACGGACCCGGTCACCTCGCGGTCGTGCCGGCTCTCCCGTCCCAGGTAGGGGATGTACGGCGTGCGCCCCAGCAGGGCGTAGTCGAAGACCGTCATGTCGGGCGGCAGGGCGGGCGTCTGCGGGGCGTAGGCCAGCAGCCTGGCGCGCTCGCGGGGCTTGAGCGCGGCGAGCGGGCGCTCGTCGAGCACGATCTCTCCCTGGTGCGGGACGATCGCGCCCATGACGGTCTTGAGCAGCGTGGACTTGCCCGCGCCGTTGGGCCCGATGATCGCCAGCCACTCGCCGCGCCGCACGTGCGCGTCGACGCCGGTCAGCACGTCGCGCTCGCCCAGGCGCACCGACAGGGCCCGTACGCCGATCACGTGGCCACCCGCCTGGTCATGCGCAGGACGCCGACGAAGAACGGCGCCCCGACGAACATCGTGACGACCCCGATGGGCAGCTCGGCCGGCGCGATCACGGTACGGGCGATGAGGTCGGCCGCCACGAGGAAGGCCGCGCCGCCGATCAGCGACAGCGGCAGCACGATCCGGTACGAGCCGCCCGCCAGCCGCCGGACGACGTGCGGCACGACCACGCCGACGAACCCGATGAGCCCGCTGACCGCCACGGCCGACGCGGTGGCCAGCGAGGCGGCCACGAGGACGGTCAGGCGCACCCGCCCGGCCCGTACGCCGAGGCTGCCGGCCTCCTCGTCGCCGACGCTGAGCACGTCCAGCATCCGGCCGTGCAGCAGGAGCAGGACGGAGGAGACCGCGGCGTACGGCAGCACCAGCAGGAGCTGGTCCCATCCGCCGCCGACGTCGCCGAGGATCCAGGAGTAGATGCGCTCCAGCTCCTCGACCTTGAGCTGCTGGACGAACGTCTGGATCGCGGTCAGGAACGACGTGACCGCCACCCCGGCCAGCACCAATGTCGCGGTGCCGCCACCGGTGCCGCCACCGGAGCGGCCGGCCGCGTTGCCCAGCGTGTACGCCAGGAACACCCCGCCCACCGCCCCGGCGAAGGCGGCGACGGGGATGCTCGCGCTCGCGCCGGGCAGCAGCACGATGGCCAGCGTCGTGGCCAGCCCGGCGCCGGAGGCGGCCCCCAGCAGGTACGGGTCGGCCAGCGGGTTGCGGAACACGCCCTGGTACCCGGCGCCGGCCATGGCCAGCAGGCCGCCCACGACCGCGGCGACGAGCACCCTGGGCAGGCGCAGCTCGTACAGCAGGCCCTGCTCGACCGGCGCGAGGCCCGAGTCGGCCGAGACGAACGGCAACCAGTCCGCCACCTGGAGGACCACCTGCCACGGCGAGATGTCCGCCGCGCCGCCGAGCAGCCCGGCGACCATCGTGAGGGCCAGCACGGCGAGGGCGCCCGCCACCCAGACGGGACGCGCCCTCGACGGCTGCGCCTTGCCTGTCACGCTCAGCCCGCGCCGCCGGCCTTGGCCACGGCCGCGCCGATCGCCTGGGCCAGGTCCACGACGCGCGGGCCCCAGCGGGAGGCGAGGTCGTCGTCGAGCTGGATCACCTGGTCGTTCTTGACGGCCGAGAGGTTCTTCCAGCCGGGCCGCTTGACCAGCGTCTCCTTGCTCTGCTGGCAGCACTTGACGTCGGCCAGGAAGATCAGCGCGGGGTCGGCCTGGGCGACGAACTCGGCCGACAGCTTGGGGTAGCCGCCCGCCGCGTCCGGGGCCTGGTCGGCGATGTTGGTCAGCCCGAACATGCCGTAGACCTGGCCGATGAACGTCTTGGACGTGGCGGCGTACGGCGTCTGGTCCAGCTCGTGGTAGTAGGTGAGCTTCTTGTCCTTGGGCGCGTCGGCGGCCAGCTTGGCCATGGCCGCCTTCATGCCGGAGACGACCTCGTCGGCCTTGGCCTTGTTGCCGGTGGCCGCGCCGATCTCGCTGATCTCCTCGTACGCCTCCTCCAGCCCGGTGGCGGCCGGTTCGAGCAGGACGGGGACGTTCACCTTGGCCAGCTCGGCGACGATCTTGTCCTGGTCGTTGGAGAGGATGACCAGGTCGGGCTTCTTGGCGATGATCGCCTCGACGTTCGGCTTGAAGCCGGACAGGTCGCTCTTGGGCGCCTCCGGCGGGTAGTTCGACTGGTCGTCCACCGCGACGACCTGGGGGCCGGCGCCGACCGCGAACAGCGTCTCGGTGTGGGTGGCCGAGAGCGAGACGATGCGTTCGGGCTTCTTGGCGAGGGTGACCTTGCCGTTGCCCGCCTCGACGGTGACCGGGAAGTCCCCGGTGCTCGCCGCCGCGCTGGTAGGGGTGGGGGGTTCGGAGGGGGCGACATTGGCGCCGGTCTGGCCGCATCCGGCCAGGACGAGCGTTCCCAGCAGCGCGCCCGCGAAGGCCGTGCGTACGGGCCTCACGAGTAGTCCTTTCACACTGTCGGAACCGAGAGACCCGCGATGAGCGACGGATCACCCTTTTCCACGAGGGTTGATGACGTCGGCGCAGAGGCAGGCGACCTGGCTATGACAGTTGCGGGACAGCGCCGGAATCGCACCGGACTTCGCTGCAGCACTGCGCGTCGGACAAACGTTATCAATGCCCCAGACGTCCTCGACGTCAAGGGGTCTCGGGGTCAGGCGTCGGAACCCCCGGGGGCAGGCGTCGAAGGCCACCGGGGTCAGGCGGCGAGCTGCGCCTCCGCGGCGGCGATGATCTCCTGCAGGCGCAGGCCGTGCGCCGCGTCCAGCGGGTGGCCGCCGCCGCGCCGGACGGTCTGGGCGAACTCCTCGGCCACGACCTCGAAGGGGTCCTCGTCGCCGGGCAGCAGGACGGCGTTGCCGGTCCTGCCGTACACCTCGAACGTCGAGGGCGGCAGGTCGCCGACGGCCGCCATGCACAGGGACGCCTCGCTGACCGCGCCGCCCTCGTGCTCCAGCAGCAGGCCGGTCCAGCCGAGCGGGTTGCCGTGCGCGCGCACGCCGACGACCCGGCCGAGCGCGGCGTCGAGCAGGTCGATCACGTGCGGGCCGACATCCAGCAGGGCGCCGCGCTCCAGCCGCCACGGGGTGGCGAACGGGTTGCCGCCGAGCAGCGCGCCGGAGATGTTGGCGGCGTGCCCGCCGAACGGCTGGATCTCGGCGCAGCGGGCCAGGAACGTGCGGGTCGGGGTGGCGTAGCGCATGGTGAGCATCATCTGCGAGGGCACGCCCGTCTCCGCCACGGCCTCGGCCACCCGCATGGCCCCCTCGACGGAGTCGGCGAGCGGCTTCTCCAGCAGCAGCCCCTTGCCCGCGTGGGCGGCGCGGACGGCCAGCTCGGCCTGCACGCCGGGCGGCACGCAGAACGCCACGGCCTCGCAGGCGTCGAACAGCTCCTCGACCCGCTCGTACACCGGGGCGCCGAGCCTGGCGGCCTGTTCGGGGCGGCGGGCCCAGACGCCGGCGAGCCGGGTGTGGGGGCCCTTGGCCAGCATCGGCGCGTGCGCCATCTCCGCCCAGGGCCCCGCCCCGATCAGCCCGACCGCGACCGGCTCCATCCGTCCCCCTTAGTCCGCTTTTCTCCAGACCTTAGATCCCCTGTCCGGGCTCCCGCCCACCGGCCCCTGCGGTCAGGCGCGGGAGCGGTGGATGGCGTGTTCCGGGCGGTGGACGAGGGTGCCGCCGTCGAGGGCGATGGTCTGGCCGGTGATGCAGCGGGACTCGGCCGAGGCCAGGAAGCCGACCAGGTCGGCGACGTCCTCGGGGGCGCAGGGCCAGGGCAGGAGGCGTTCGGCGGCCTTGTCGGCGAGCTGCCCGGGGGTGAGGGCGCGCTCGGCGGCGGCGGTCATGACCAGGGCGGGGGCGACGGCGTTGCAGCGGATGCCGCGGGCGCCGTACATGGTGGCGACGTAGCGGGTGAAGCCCACCAGGGCCGCCTTCGAGGTGCCGTACGCGGCGTGGTCCACGTCTCCGGTCAGGCCCGACACCGAGGAGGTCAGGACGATCGCGCCGCCGTCGCGCATCACCGGGACGACGTGCTTGACCAGCAGCATCGCGCCACGCAGGTTGACCTCCATCGTGCGGTCCCAGACGGCGGCGTCCATCGCGGTCAGGTCGCGGTCGCGGCCGTAGACGTCGCGGTCGAGGCAGGCGGCGTTGGAGTGCAACACGTCCACCCGGCCGAAGGCGGCCACCAGCGCGGCCACCGACTCCGCCACCTGCTTCTCGTCCGACACGTCGCAGGTCAGCGCCATGGCGGCGCCGCCCCGGGCCCGTACGGCGGCGGCGGTGGCCCGGGCCGGGGCGGCGCGCAGGTCGAGCACGCCCACCCGGGCGCCCTCGGCGGCCAGCCGGGCCGCGCACGCCGCGCCGATGCCGGACCCCGCCCCCGTCACCAGCGCCACCCGCCCGCCGAACCGCCCGTTCGAGGGATCCGCGGTCACCACTCCACCTCCAGCGCGCTCAGCCCGCGCCCCACCAGCGACCTGCGGTAGGCGACGGGCGCGTCCGGGGCGAGCCGCAGGCCGGGCAGGCGGCGCCCGAGGACGTCGAGCGCGGTGCGCAGCTGCAGGCGGCCGAGCGCGGCCCCGACGCAGAAGTGGATGCCGTACCCGAACACCAGGTGGTCGGCGGCGTTGGGACGGTCGATCACGAACCGGTCCGGGTCGGGGAAGACGGTCTCGTCGTGCCCGGCGGAGTCGGTGGACAGCAGGACGAGCGAGCCCGCCGGGATCGTCACGCCGTGCAGGACGACGTCCTGGACGGCGTGCCGGAAGGAGCCCAGGGAGGCGCCGTCGATCCGCATGCACTCCTCGACCGCCCCCGGGATCAGGTCCGGCGGCACCGGCCAGGCGTCCTCGCGCAGCAGCCGCAGGACGCTGTTGCCGAGCTGGTTGGGGACGGTGTCGTTGCCGCCGAGCAGGATCGTGGAGATCAGCTCGACGACCTCACGACGGCTCAGCTCGTCGCCGATCAGCGAGGTCATCAGGGACGTGAAGTCGTCCCGCGGGTCCTTGGCGCGGGCGGCCACCAGGCGGTCGACGTAGTCGAGGTAGGCCAGGAAGCTGTCGGCCAGCTCAAGCTGGCGGGCCGGCGGCTGCGGCGACAGGAACAGCATGAACCAGTCCTTGACGTGCGCCTGCACGAACGCCTCGTCGGCCGCGGGCACGCCGATGAAGCGGGCGGTCAGCTTGACCGACGGCTCGTGCCCGATCTCGGCGACGAAGTCGGCCCGGCCCCTCGGCGCGACCCGGTCGAGGACGTCCTCGTTCAGCCGCCGGAAGCGCTCCTCCATGGCGGCGACGGCCCGCGGCGTGAAGGCCCGGGAGACCGAGCGGCGCAGGCGGGTGTGGTCGGGCGGGTCCACGTTGGCCACGAAGCTGGACAGGAACGAGCCGTGCTCGCCCAGCTTGGCGCGGGTCTGCGGGGTGAGGCTGCGGGAGATCGTCAGCGACCCCTCGGAGGAGAAGCGGGCCGGGTCGCCGTACGCGGCGCGCACGTCGGCGTGGCGGGTCAGCACGTACGCGCCCAGGTGCTCGCTGCGGAACACCGGCCGTCCGGCGCGCAGGCGGCGCAGGAAGTCGTACGGCGCGGCGACGTGCCAGTCGGCGGCGACGTCGAAGTCCTGCGCCGAAGCGGGGGGCGTCGCAGAGGTCATCGCAGGATCCTCCTGGGGTTGTCGACGAGCATCTGGTGGAGCTGGTCGCCGGTGACGCCGCGGCTGCGCAGTTCGGGCACGACGTCGCGGGAGATGTGCAGGAGGTGGTAGTTCGGATGGCGACGCCGTACGACGTCGGGGTCGAACCGGTCATTGAAACAGTACGAATCATGGCCTAGAACCATTTTTCCGGCGTGGCCGCGCTCGCACATCGCCGCCACCACCGCCACCCGGTCCTCGAACGAGCTGATCGTCTCGATGCCGAACCGGTCCATGCCCAGGTAGGAGCCACCCGCCACCAGCTCCTCCAGGTACGCCAGGTCCGTCGAGTCGCCCGCGTGCCCGATCACCACCCGTTCCAGGTCCACGCCGAGCGAGCCGAGCAGCCGCTGCTGCTCCAGCCCGCCCCTGGAGGCGCTGTGCGAGTGCGTGGTGATCGGCGCGCCGGTGGCCAGGTGGGCCTCGGCCACGGCCCGGAACACCCGCTCGCACCCCTTGGTCATGCCGAGGTGGTCGGAGGCGCATTTCAGCATGGCCGCCTTCACCCCGGTCCGCCCGATCCCCTCGGCGAGGTCGCGGACGAAGAACTCGGCCAGCCGGTCCGGGCCGCCGAACAGCGACCCCGGCCCTCGGTTCCCGAAGTACGGCGGCAGCGCGTCGTAGGTGTAGAGCCCGGTGGCGGCCACGATGTTCACCGACGTCAGCTCGGCCACCCGCTGGACCGCCGGGACGTACCGGCCGAGCCCGACGACGGTCAGGTCGACGATCGTGTCGATGCCCTCGGCCTTGAGCGCGTCGAGCTTGGCCGCCGCCTCCCGCGCCCGCCGCTCCAGGTCCCAGCCCTCGGGCACGTCCGGCCAGTTCCACAGGATCTCCGGGCTGAGCCCGAACACGTGCTCGTGCATCAGCGTCGCCCCGAGGTCGGCGACCGGCCCCCTCACGGTCTCAGGCACGGGAACCTCTCGTGCTCGAAGGGCCGGTTGACCTCCAGGCCGAGCCCGTCGGTCTGCCGGTACGGCAGCCCGGTGTAGAGGGCGTCGGCGTCGAAGTAGGTGACGGTGAACGACAGGCGGGCGGCGTCGCGGCGGTTGGCGGGCGCGCCGTGCACGGTGAGCGCGTGGTGCACGGTGGCGTCCCCGGCCCGCAGGTCGAGCGGCGGCGACAGCTCCAGCTCGGCGAGCCAGGGATGCTGGCTGAGCTGGTCGTCCCCGGCGCGGGTGAAGCTGCGCCCGAGCAGGCCGCAGCGGTGGGAACCGCTGTAGAAGCGCAGCGACCCCATGTCGGCGGGCACGTCGGCCAGCGCCAGCCACACGGTCAGCATGGCCGAGCGGTCCATGGGCATCCACGGGAAGTCCTGGTGGAACTCGGTGGCGCCGTGCTCGCCCGGCTCCTTGACCAGCAGGTTGGTGACCTGCACGCGCACGGCCCGCACCCCGCCCAGCAGCCGCACGGCGTTGCGGCCCATGGCCGGGCTGGTGCTCAGCGCGCCGAACAGCTCGTCCTCGGCGGCGACGTCGCGGGACTGCCCGAAGGCCCGGTCGACCGGCGTGTCCCCGGCCCGGCTGCGCGACCGCAGGCGCTCGCGGGCCCGTTCGCGCAGCTCGCCGACCGCGTCCGGGGCGACCAGCCGGTCCAGGCGGACCCAGCCGTGCTCGCCGAAGAACGCCACCTCGTCGTCCGTCGCCTGGCGTACCGGGATCTCCATGGCCACCAGTGTGCCACTCCAAGCAAGCGCTTGGTAAGATCCGGGTCGAGGAGGATGCCGTGCGACGGTTCAGGTTCGGTGCGGTGCTGCGCGGGGCGCGGTCCGGCAAGGAGTGGGCCGAGCGGGCCAGGCGGCTGGAGGCGTCCGGCTTCGACGTGCTGCTGGTGCCCGACCATCTGGTCGGACCGCGCTTCGCGCCCGTCGCGGCGCTGACGGCGGCGGCCTGCGCCACCACCCGGCTGCGCGTCGGCACGCTGGTGTTCGCCAACGACTTCCGGCACCCGGCCGTGCTGGCCAAGGAGGCCGCCACCCTGGACCTGCTCTCCGGCGGACGCCTGGAGCTCGGCCTGGGCACCGGCTGGATGGCCGACGACTACGACCGGGCCGGGCTGCGGCTCGACCCGCCCGGCGTGCGCCTCGACCGGCTGCGCGAGGCCCTGGAGGTGATCAAGGGCCTGTGGGACGGCGGCCCGCTGACGTACGAGGGCGCGCACTACCGCCTGGCCGGGCTGGCGCAGGAGCCCCGGCCGGTGCAGCGCCCGCGCCCGCCGATCCTGCTGGGCGGCGGCGGCCCCCGCATGCTGGCCCTGGCCGCCGAGCACGCCGACATCGTCAACCTCGGCACCCGCGTCAAGGCGGACGGCACCGGCCCCGACCCGCGCGACGCCGGACCGGAGGCGTTCCTCGCCAAGCTGGCGCTGCTGCGGCGGAGCCCCCGCCACCACCTGCTGGAGATCGGCACCAGCGTGATGCAGGTGGGCGAGCGCAAGCCGGAGGAGTCGTGGAGCGCCGCCGACAGCTCGGGCCTCGGCGACACGCCGCAGGTGCTGCTCGGCACCCGCCGCGACATCGCGGACCAGCTGCGCCACTGGCGCGAGGCGCACGGCGTCACCTACTTCGTGCTGCACCACGAGCGTGACCTGGCCGCCTTCACCCCTGTCGTCGAGGAGCTGGCGGCTCTGCCGGATGATGGACCTCATGGATGAGATGTTGTTGCTGAGGCACGGAGCGACCGAATGGAGCACGGCCGGCCGGCACACCGGCCGTACCGACCTGCCCTTGACGCCCGAGGGGGAGGATCAGGCCAGGGCGCTGGCGCCGCTGGTCAAGGCGTCCGCGTTCGGGCTGGCGCTGGTCTCCCCCGCGCAGCGGGCCCGCCGTACGGCGGAGCTGGCCGGTTTGACGGACTACGAGGTCGACCCCGACCTGTGGGAGTGGGACTACGGCGGCTACGAGGGCATCACCACGCCGGACATCAGGAAGACCCGGCCCGGCTGGTACCTGTGGCGTGACGGCGTGATCCCCGGCGACGCGGAGCATCCCGGCGAGAGCGCCGCCGAGGTGGCCGCGCGCGCCGACCGGGTGATCGAGCGGGCCCGCGGGGCCGAGGGGCGGGTCGTGCTGGTGGCGCACGGCCATTTCCTGCGCGTGCTGGCCGCCCGCTGGCTCGGCCTCGACCCGGCGGACGGCCGGCTGCTGCGGCTCGACACCGGCACCTACTCCCGGCTCGGCTTCGAGCACGCCGAACCGGTGCTGCTGAGCTGGAACTCGCCGGTCGCCTGAGCCGGAACGCCGGGGGCGCGGCCCCTTGAGGAGACCCGTCAGTCGCAGCCGAGGGTGGCGGCGGCGCGGATCAGGTCGCGGGCGAGGTCCCGGTCGCCCTCCGACGCGTGCGGGAAGGCGTCCGGGGGCCACCGGCCGGCCACCAGCCGGCAGAAGTCCACCGCGCCGGCCGAGATCAGCCCGGCGTCCCGGCCAGGGGTGCGCGAGAGCGGGACCGTCCAGGTGCCGCCCCCTGGCCCGGTCAGCACGACGGTGACCGAGACGTCGCGGCACGGCCCCCGCAGCGCCCGGGGCAGCAGCGCCAGGCCGAACTCCGCGACCAGGCGCACGTGCCCGGCGTGCGGCGGCGCGGGCGGGCGGCCGGTCGCGGCCCTGATGTCGTCGGCGTGCGTCCAGGTCTCGAACGTGCGCTGGACCAGGGCCTGGCGCAGCGGCGCGCGGGCCGGGCGCACCCCCGCCAGCGCCACCTCCACCCCGAGCAGCACCTCCCCGGCCCTGGAGAGCCGTTCGAGCAGCGCCCCGGCCTGCTCCCGCCAGCGCCGGCGCTCCGGGGCCGCGCCCGCGCCGGGCAGGCCCATGAAGAAGGCCACGGTGGCGTCGTTGGCGGCCAGGTGCCGGACCAGGTCGCGGACCGTGCCGTGCCGGGCGATCGGCGCGTCCCACTGGGCCGGGCTCAGCTCGGCGAGCAGGTCGTCCATGAGCGCCACCTGCTCGGCGTACGGCACGGTCACGGACGCCACGCCCCCGGCCTCGCCCACGCCGTAGAGGTACGGGTCCGTCATGGCTGCCTCCGCAGCCGACGCTAGCCCGGCCGCGGTTCCCGCGCCAGACGGCTGCCGGGGAACGGCGCGAGCAGGGTCTCGCGCCAGGGGCCTTCGAGGTAGCCGCGGGCCCGCCTGCCCCAGTCGAGCAGCCGGGAATCGGGCGGGACCTCGTCGTCGAGCCCGAGCGCGGCGTCGCGGGCGCGCTGGGTGGCCAGGTGGTCGTCCAGCGAGACGGCCCACATGGTGACGGCCTCGGTGTCGCAGAACAGCACCTCGTACAGGCCGGTCAGGGTGTGGCCGTGCTCGGCCAGCAGCGGGGCGCGCTCGGCGCGGACGGCGTCCAGGTAGTCCAGCGCGGCCCCGGGGCGGACGCGGGCGCTCTCGAAGAGGTAGAACTCGGCGGCGGGGGCGTCGGCGAGCGGCGGGCAGCCCGGCGCGGCGCCGAGCGGCCTGGAGAAGGCGGAGAAGCGCAGGTCGTCGATGTCGGACAGGAACAGGCGCTCGTCCACGCCCTGGTAGATGTCCATCATCTGACGCCAGCCGCCGTCCCACCCGCCGTGGCAGTCCCACAGTGTGACGGCCTTGAACTGGGGGTGGCCGGTGATGCCCACGGCGTAGAAGGCGCCGACGAGGTCGATCTCGCGCGACCTGATGGACATGCCGGTGGTCAGGGCGGGCTCGGCGCGGCTCTCGTCCTCGCGTTTGTAGCGGGTCAGCCAGGTCAGGTACTCCAGCGGCCGTCTGGAGTTCATCGGCCGGAAGTCGACCTCTTCGAGCAGGTGGATCGCGCGCCGCACCACGCCTCCTCTACCAAGCATTTGCTTGGTACGAGGATAGCGATCAGGTCAGCGCCTGGGAAGGCCGCGGCCCCCTGCCGGTCAGCCACTCCAGCACCCGGCGGTGCCCGGAGGCGGCGTCCTCGAAGTGGCCCCAGTGCCAGTAGCGCGGCTGGTCGCGCAGGCCGGTCACCCAGGTGCGGTAGGAGATGGCGGCGCCCGCGGGCGCCACGCCGTACGTGCGGACCACGACCTTGCCGCCCGGCGCGAGCAGCACGTCGTCGGCGATCGGGTACAGGTTCATCCGGTCGAGCATGTCGCCATCCTGACCTGCGGAAATTCCCCGCCGGTTACGCCACCGGCGCGCCCCCGTTACGGGAGCGCGCCGGAGGTGAACAGGCCGTTACACGAGGAGGCCGTCGAACTCGCCGTCCTTCGCGCCGAGCACCAGGGCCCGGATCTCGTCGCGGGTATAGATGAGAGCAGGACCGTCGGGGAAGCGCGAGTTGCGGACCGCGATCCCTCCGTCGGGAAGCTCCGCGAGCTCCACGCAGTTGCCCTGCGAGTTGCTGTAGCGGCTCTTGCGCCAGGCGACCTGGGTGAGGTCGGCCGCGGGCATGCCGTTGTAGGTGTGGTTCATCTACATCTTTCTGAGAAGACCGCCGATGAGCTCGACGGTGCCCCCTGGCGTGGTGCTTTCCACGCACAGTTGCTCCATGGCGGTGAGGTACGGGTCGATGTCCTCACGTTTGTCCAGGTACAGGGCACCCCAGAGCTGCTCGACGTAGACAACGTCCGACAAATCGGACTCGGGAAACCGCAAGATGCTGAACGCGCCCCCCTCGGCGGCGTGCTTGCCGAACCTGAAGGGCATCACCTGGAGGGTGATGTTGGGCAGGGCGGCGACTTCCAGCAGATGCTGGAGCTGCTCGGACATGACCTCTCGCCCGCCGATGGTCCGCTTGAGCGCCGCCTCGTCGATGACGGCCCACAGCTTGGGGCCGTCCTTCTGGGTGAAGCGCTCCTGGCGCTGCATGCGCATGTGCACGCGGCGCTCGATCTTGTCCGGACTCGCGTCGGGATTGCCGAGCTGGAAGACCGATCGCGCGTACGAGGCCGTCTGCAGCAGGCCGGGCACGAACTGCACCTCATAGGTACGGATCACGCTCGCGGCCTCCTCCAGGCCCACGTACGTCGTGAACCACGAGGGCAGCTCGGCGGAGTACTTGTGCCACCACCCGGGGGTGTTGGCCTCGCGGACCATCTCCAGCAGGGCACGGCGTTCGGCATCGTCGACGACGCCGTACAGGGTGAGCAGGTCCTCCACGTCACGTGTCTTGAACCCGACACGCCCGAGCTCCATGCGGCTGATCTTGGATTCGGACGCCCGGATGTGGAACCCGGCCTGGCCGCGGTCGAGCCCGGAGGCCTCGCGCAGGCGCCTGAGGCTCGCACCCAGCATGATGCGCCGAACGGTCGAGCCGGAGCCGGGCGGATCAATGGACACGTGCTGCTCCTTGTGTCGTTTCCTTGAAGACACAGTCTGTCACTTGGCGGCCGAAAGATCATGGGCCGCGGACAAGATCCCCTTTCCCCCATATTGACCACTTGAGGAGAACCGTAGCGGTTGCACGAGTTGTCTGCACGTGCATTCGCTCTTGCACCTGCACGAGAGATTGCCGCAGAATGATCACGTGCAATCCACCACGGCGTCCGGCCAGTGGACCACGTTCGACTGGTGGCCGCCCGTCGGCTGGTGGCCGGAGGCGGCTCGCGATCTCCTGGTGACCGGCCCGTCCGCGAGCGCCACGTACGTGCTCCCGCCCACCGCCTCCTCGGTCCACTCCGCGCGCAGCTTCACCACGGGGACCCTGTCCGGCTGGGGGCTCGGCGAGCTGGCCGAGAACATGGAGCTGGTGGTCTCCGAGCTCGCCACCAACGCCCTGCGCCACGGTCTGCACCTCGACGAGCCCCACTGCCAGCGCCCGGTCCACATGTCCCTGGTGCGCCGCGGCTCGCTCGTCACCAGCGCGTTCACCGATCCCGGCACCTCGGTGCCCGTGCTGCGATACCCTGGCCCCCTTGACACCGGCGGCCTGGGTCTCCACATCGTCGAATCACTCAGCCTCCGCTGGGGGTGGTCGGCACTCGCGCCCCACGGCAAGATCGTCTGGGCGGTCCTCTCCTGAGAGAGGGGTGCTCTGCACTACCGTGGATGGTCATGGCTCACGGTGAGTCCCACGCGACCCCATGAGAGTGCTGACAGATGGAAGATCACCTGCTCGGCTGGCTGCGCACACTAGACGAAATCCGGCTTGCCCGCATCCTGGCCAACAGGCCCGACGCCATCGCGCCGCCCTGGCCCCGCAGGCTCGACACGCTGGCCCAGCGCCTGGGCAACGGCTTCGCCGTCATGGAGGCCATGCGGGGGCTGCCGCTGCCCGCCCTGCAACTGGCCGAGGCGGGCCTGACCATGAGCCGGCCGACGCCCGAGGGGCTGGCCGCCTTCCTCGGCGTCCCGGGCCAGACGGTGGCCCCCTGGCTCGACCACCTGTACGACCACGCGCTGGCCTGGCCCGACGCCGACGGCGTGATCCATCTGGCCGAGGGCGTGGCGCGCTGGTGGGCGGCGCCGCTCGGCC
This sequence comes from Nonomuraea sp. NPDC001684, assembly GCF_053596515.1. NCBI lineage: Bacteria > Bacillati > Actinomycetota > Actinomycetes > Streptosporangiales > Streptosporangiaceae > Nonomuraea > Nonomuraea sp. NPDC001684. The sequence goes on along the minus strand of NZ_JBSFGJ010000077.1, from coordinate 2,698 downwards.
TGGGCGAGCCGCTGGAGCACTACCTCAACTCCTGGACGATCAGCAACGACGCCCTGCGCGCCCTGGCCCGCGTGCTCGGCCTGCCCGCCCACGGCAACAAGCGGCGCACGATCGCCCGCGTCATCGAGCTGCTGTCCGACCCCGGCCGCCTCGACCGGCTGACGGCCACCGCCCCCGACGGCACGCTCGCGCTGCTCGGCCGCCTCGCCTGGGACGGCCCCGCCCGCGACGTCGACGGCGGCCGGTTCGTCACCCCCGGCACGCCGGAGAAGTGGTGCGCCGACCACGGCCTGCTGTTCCGCCCGAGCTGGCACGTCGCCGAGATCCCCCGCGAGGTGGCACTGTGCCTGCGCGGCCCCGCCTACCATCCGCCGTTCCAGCCCGAGGCGCCCGAGGTGGCCTCGATCCCGGTCGACCCCGAGGAGGTCGACCATCTGATGACGCTGGCCGCCCCGCACGTGGTCGAGCGCTGCGCGGCCCTGCTCGACAACACCTCCAAGACCCCGCTGCCGCTGCTCAAGACCGGCGGGGTGGGCGTGCGCGAGGTCCGCAGGGTGGCCAAGGAGACCGGCTGCGACGAGGACGAGACCCGCCTGCTGCTGGAGGTCTGCGCGGTGGCCAGGCTGCTGGCCTGGGACGAGCAGTCGGGCGGCATGATCCCCACCGAGCGGTTCGACCGCTGGCGGCTCGACGAGGGCTCGGCCCGGCTGCGGGTGCTGCTGTCGGCGTGGTGGCGGATGGAACGCTCGTCCCTGCGCAAGGTCGACGGCAAGTACGCCACCGTGCTCGGCGACGACCCCTCGGGCAGCGCGGTGGCCAGGGTGCGCAGGGCCGTGCTGGCGGCGCTGGCCCATCTGCCGGCCGGCACCGCCTTCGCCGACCGCGACAGCCTCGTGCGCAACGTCCACTGGCACGCCCCGCTGCTCGACCAGGCGCTGCTGGCCGAGTGCGCGCCGGCCGTGCTGGAGGAGGCCACGCTGCTCGGCCTGCTGGCCAACGGCGCGCTCACCGACCTCGGCCGCGCCCTGGCCGGGCTGACCGCCGACCCCGGCGACGAGAACGACGACGCCGTCCCGCAGGTCGAGCACGATCCGGTGCTGGCCGAGGCGTCCACCAGGGCGCTGGCCAGCGTGCGCAGGAGCGCGCTGTTCGGGCCCGACCTCACCGCGGTGGTGACCGGGCCGCCGTCGGCGGAGCTGGCGGCACTGCTCGACCGGGTGGCCGAGCGCGAGTCGCGCGGCGCGGCCTCGGTGTGGCGTTTCACCACCGAGAGCGTGCGCGGCGCGCTCGACCACGGCTACGACGCCGACGAGCTGCTCGACGAGCTGGCCACGGTCGGCACGATCCCGCAGCCCCTTGAGTACCTGGTGCGCGACACCGCGCGCCGGCACGGCGAGGTGACGGTCTCCACGGTCGGCTGCGTCGTGCAGGCGGGCGACACCGCGCTGCTCGCCGAGATCGCCGGGCACCGGCGGCTGGCCCGGCTGGGCCTGCGGCTGCTGGCTCCCACGGTGCTGATCAGCGCGGCCCCGGCCGAGCGCACGCTGGCCGCCCTGCGCGAGAACGGCTACTCCCCCGTGCCCGTCTCCGACACCGGGGAGATCACCATCCACCGGGCCAGGGCCGAGGAGCCGCACAACGGCAAGCTGATCCTGCTGCCCGGCGGGCAGGTGGCCGAGCTGTCGGAGTTCACGCCCGGCTCGCAGCCGCACGCGCCGTACGTGATCGCCGAGCCCGCCCCCGACCCGCACGAGCACGCCCGCCGCCTGGTCGCGGCCGGCCGGGACGACTCCGGCAAGCACGGCCGCACCTGGGCGGTCATCGGCAGGATGGCGACCAGGCTGCCGACCGCCCAGCAGTCGCTGCTCGGCTTCGTCGTCGACCGGGGAGTCCGGGCGGCCATCACGCTGGCCGACGGCCTGACGGCCACGATCAGCCATGGCGAGCTGCGCGCCGGGGCGCTCGACGCCTGGTGCGAGGAGGCGGGCGACTACCTGGAGTTCCCGCTGGCCGAGATCGTCGAGGTGCGCGGGGCCTACTGAAGCTTCCTGGCCTTCTTCAGGTTCGCCACCAGCTCCTCCAGGAACGTGGCGTAGCCCTGGTAGCTGAAGGGGACCTCGGCCCGCCACGGGTAGAACTGGCCCGCCTTGACCGCCGGGAGCTTGGCGAAGGTGGGCTTCTTCAGCATCTCCTCGGGCTTGAGCGACTGGGTGCGGGTGTCGTAGAGGATCACGTCGGCGTCGTAGGTGTCGGCGTTCTCCCAGCTCAGGGTCTGGAAGAAGCCACCTTCGTCGACCTTCGCGGGCTTGACGACGTCCAGGCCGTTCTCGGTGAGATGCACGATGTCGGGGTACTCGGGCGGGTTGACGACCCACATGGCGTCGGCGCCGCCGGACATCATGAGGATCTTGAGGTCCTTGAAGGCGGCCAGTTCCCTGGTCGCGGCCTCCATGCGGGCCTTGGCCTCGGGCACGCCCTGGAGGTCGGCGCCCAGTGACCTGGCCAGTTCCTCGTACCTGCCGATCACCTGGGTGGCGCTGCGGCCGGTGAGCATGACGCCGGCGGTGGGGGCGACCTGCTCGATGGTCTCCTTCGACTTCGCATACGACGGGGTCCATCGCGGGCATCGCAAGGTGATCGAGCGGACGGTCGAGCTGGCCCGCGAGCGGGGGGCGCGCAGCGTGGCGGTCACGTTCGA
>NZ_JBSFGJ010000076.1:0-29524 GCF_053596515.1 Nonomuraea sp. NPDC001684 | reverse complement strand
GCCAGGCCGTAGTGGTCGGGGTGCAGGTGGGTGACCAGGACGGCCCTGACGTCGGCGATCCCGTAGCCGGCCACGGCCAGCCCGGCGGCCAGGGCGTCGTAGGCCTCGTCGGTGTTCCATCCGGCGTCCACGATGGCCACGCCGTCGGGCAGTTCGAGGGCGTAGACCAGCACGTATCGCAGCGGGTTGACCGGGATGGGCACCGGGATCGACCACAGCCCCGGCCGGACCCGCTCGACCTCGGGAACCGCCCCGCTCATCCACGCCTCACGCTGGGCCACGCTGGAAGGAGTCACCACGAACTTAGCCATGGCCCCGAATATAGTTCTGGTCCCGAATCATGTTCTACTAGGGGTCATGAAGCTGAGCCGCGAGATCTCAGACGATGGCCGCTTCGTCCGGCAGCCGAACCGCTTCACCGAACGGCTCGGGCCGCCCGAGCCCGGCCGCTACCGGCTCTACGCCTCCTACGCCTGCCCGTGGGCACAGCGCGTGCTGATCGTCCGCGCCCTGCTCCGCCTGGAGGACCTGCTGGACGTCACGATCGTCGACCCCATCCGCGACGAGAAGGGCTGGCGGATCCCCGACGGCGACCCGCCGTACCTGTCGGAGCTCTACCACGCGACCGAACCGGGCTACACGGGCCGCTACACCGTGCCGTGCATCTGGGACAGCCGGGAGGAACGCCTGGTCACCAACGACTTCCCGCAGATCACCCTCGATCTGGAGACGTCGTGGGGCAGCGCGCCCGACCTGTACCCCGAACGCCTGCGCCCGGACATCGACATCATGAACGACCGCCTCTACCACGGCCTCAACAACGCGGTCTACGAGGCCGGCTTCGCCCGCGGGCAGCAGGCGTACGAGGAGGCGGTCGCCCGCGTGTTCACCACGCTCGACCTGCTGGAGGTGCGCCTGGCCGAGTCGGAGTTCCTCTTCGGCACGCTCACCGACAGCGATGTGCGGCTGTTCACCACGCTGGTCAGGTTCGACACGGTTTACCACGGCCACTTCAAGTGCTCGATCAGGCGGCTGACCGACTATCCGGCGTTGTGGGCGTACACCCGCAGGCTCTACGCGATCCCCGCATTCCGCGACACCACGGACTTCGACCACATCAGACGCCACTACTACATGACCCAGACGAACATCAACCCGAGCAGGATCGTTCCGGTAGGACCGGAACTCGACTGGAGCCTGTGACCCCCGGCCTCGGCATCGCGACGAACAGCAGCGCCGAGGCCAGCACCACCCCGGAGGCCACCCACCAGGCGGCCGACGCGCCCGCCTGCCCGGCCAGGACGCCGAGCGTGGAGTTGGCCAGCACCCCGCCCGCCTGGAGCGAGAGCGAGGACGTCGAGGTGACCGTGGTGCGCTCGGCGGCGGAGACCGCGTTGTGCTGCATCTCCAGGCAGAGCAGCCCGGTCACCGACAGCCCGGCGAACATGACCAGGTAGGCCAGCCCGGCCGTCACCAGGCCGGGCACGCCGTCCAGCCCGGCGGTGGCGGCCAGCGAGCCGACCGACAGCGCGCAGAACACCGCGCCCATGGCCGCGCCGCGGGCCGAGCCGCCCGCCACGCGCGCCACGCGGGGCGCGATCGCGCTGCCCGTGGCGCTGGCGGCGTATCCCAGGGCCGCCACGACGGCGTAGGCCAGGCTGCCGCGCTCGGACGTGCCGGCCAGCTCGGCCAGGCGGCCGGGGGTCAGCAGCTCGATCGTCATCAGCAGCACGCCGGACGCGGCGGCGGCGAGCATCAGGCGGCGCAGCACCGCTCCCCCGGCGGCCAGCCGGATCCCGCCGACCACCGTCGAGGGCACCTCGCGCAGCACGCTCCCCAGCGACCGCCGCGCGTGGGCCGGCTCGGGCAGCGCGAACACCACCACGACCAGCAGGACGACGGCCGCGACGGCCCCCAGCAGCGGCGGCACGGCCAGCGGCGTGATCGTCCCAGGCGGCACCAGCAGCGGCACGGCGCCGCCGACCAGCACCCCGGCGCACAGGGCCACCGACTCCAGCGCGCCGCCGCGCGCCAGGCCCGGCTTGAGGTCGGCGTCCTCGCCTTCGAGCTCGTGCAGGGTGTCGACGTACCAGGAGGTGGCCGGGCCGCTGGACAGCGCCCTGGCCACGCCCTTGATCACGCAGGTGACGAGGAACATCCCGAACGTCGTCGAGACGCTCATCAGCGCGAGCGCCGCCGCGGTGAACACCGCCGAGGCGGCCAGCACCATCCGCCGTCCGATGACGTCGGCCAGGCCGCCCGTGGGCAGCTCCAGGCTGACGGTGACGACCGAGAACACGGTCACCGCCAGGCCGATCTGGGTCAGGCTGAGCCCTCTGTCGGTCATCAGCAGCACCATGACGGCGGCCATCAGGCCCAGCGGCAGCCAGGTCAGGAAGCTGACGAGCATGTAGCGCCGTAACGCGGAACGAGCGGTCATCGGTCCTGCTCCTCGTCGCTGGGGGAATCGTCGCGGGGGGAATCGTCGCGGGGGGAATCGTCGCGGGGGAAACCGCCCATCCAGATGTTGACCTGGCGGGCGTCGGGGTCGCCCGAGTAGCGGGCGGCGAGGTCGCGCAGCAGCTCCATGGCCCGGTCGTTGAACTCCCTCAGCCCGGCCGCGGGCAGCTCGACGACGTCGTCGCTCAGCCCGGCCGCCCGCACCCACTCGGGGGCCCACTCGCGCTCGTCGTAGTCCCGGTTGACGCGGGCGAGCACCTCGACCTGGCGCATGCGCATGATCCGGACCGCCTCCCGGCCCTCGGGGGTGCCGGACAGCTCCTGGTTGTCCCAGGAGGTGTAGCGGTGGCGGGCCCGCCAGCGGCGCTCGCGGCCGTCGCGCCGGTCGGGGTCCTCCTCGATGAATCCGTACTTGAACAGCTCGCGCAGGTGGTAGCTGGTCGAGCCGGAGCTCTCGCCGACCTTGCGGCCCAGCTCGCTGGCGGTGGCCGGGCCGTCGCTGCGCAGCAGCCCGAGCAGCCGCACCCGCAAGGGGTGGGCGACCACTTTGAGCACCTGCGGGTCACTGATCCTGTACTGCTCCTCCATGAGCACGACCCTAGACCGCAAAGGCTTTTTTGCAAAGTGATTTTTGCGAATTCCCCGACCTTCTAAACTGGGCGGATGCTCGACGACATCCGCGTGGACGACGCCGTCCTCGCCCTGCGCCCCGACTTCGCCGTGCTGGTGATGCTGGCCCACGGCCTGCGGAACGGCCCCACCGACGACCGCACCCGCGCCTGGCTGGCCGAGGCGTCGGCGTGCGAGGTCCAGGCCGACAAGATCGACGCCTGGAAGGACGCCTACCGCGCCTTCGGCGCCAAGCCGCAGCGCACCAGGCCCTCGGTCGACGCCCTGACCCGGCGCATGCCGCTGCCGGAGATCAACCGGGTGGTCGACGCGTACAACACGATCAGCGTCAAGCACGCGCTGCCCATCGGCGGCGAGGACCTCGACCGCTACCAGGGCCCGGCCCGGCTGGTCCGGGCGACCGGCGACGAGCACTCCGAGGAGGCGCTCGGGCAGCCCGAGCCCGGCGAGGTGATCTGGCGCGACGACGCCGGCGTGACCTGCCGCCGGTGGAACTGGCGTCAGGTGGCGCGCACCCGGCTCACCGAGGACACGACCAACGCGATCTTCCTCCTCGAACGGCTGGAGCCCATGTCGATGGAGGAGCTCCAGCAGGCCGGCAAGGAGCTGGCGGAGCTGCTGGAGGAGCTGTCACCCGGGGTGCGGATCACCAGCAGAATCGTGCCCGGAGGGAAATAAACCTGCCGGCCATACGTTGATACCAAACAGTAACAATGGCGGCTCTCCCTGGATTGACTAGGCGGGCGTGACCTCTTCGGCGTGTCCTGAGAGGATCGTTCGAGGCGGCGCGTGCTCTTCGGCGCGCGCTGCCGGTCCGGGCGAGTAGCCTTGGACAGGTTCTCTAACATCAACGCCGATCTGCGGAAGAGGGCGATTTCCGCCGTGTCGTCTGAGTCGTCGCGGACAAACCCGCTGGCAAGCTTTGGTCAGAACGAGTGGCTTGTCGACGAGCTGTACCAGAAGTACCTTCAAGATCCAGAGTCTGTCGACAAGGCCTGGTGGAACTTCTTCGCTGACTACAACCCTGATTACGGACCGGGCCGGACCCCGGTCAGGGAGGCGGCGAACGGCACTGCGACCGCGCCCGCACCTCCCAAGGCGCCCCCGAAGGCGCCTCCGGCAGCCGAGAAGCCGAAGCAGCCGGCCACCCCGGTGCCCAAGGGCGCCGAGGAGGTGAAGCTGCGCGGCGCCGCCGCACGCACGGCCGCCAACATGGACCTGTCCCTGACGGTCCCGACGGCGACCAGCGTCCGGGCCATCCCGGCCAAGCTGCTCATCGACAACCGCATCGTGATCAACAATCACCTCAAGCGGGGGCGTGGCGGCAAGATCTCCTTCACCCACCTGATCGGCTTCGCGATCGTCAAGGCGCTGAAGGCGATGCCGGAGATGAACTACTCCTACACGGAGGTCGACGGCAAGCCCACGCTGGTCAAGCCCGAGCACGTCGGGTTCGGCCTGGCGATCGACGTCCAGAAGAGCAACGGTGAGCGCCAGCTCCTCGTGCCCTCGATCAAGGGCGCCGAGGAGATGGACTTCCGCCAGTTCTGGGTGGCCTACGAAGAGGTTGTCCGCAAGGCCCGCGCGGGCAAGCTGGGCGTCGACGACTTCTCCGGCACCACGATCTCGCTGACCAACCCCGGCACGATCGGCACCGTCCACTCCGTTCCGCGCCTGATGCCCGGCCAGGGCACGATCATCGGCGTCGGCGCGATGGAATACCCGGCCGAGTACCAGGGCGCCTCGCCCGACACGCTGTCGCGCCTGGCCGTCTCCAAGGTCATGACGCTGACCAGCACCTACGACCACCGGATCATCCAGGGCGCCCAGTCGGGCGACTTCCTGCGCCAGATCCACCGGCTGCTGCTCGGCGAGGACGGCTTCTACGACGAGATCTTCGAGGCGCTGCGCATCCCGTACGAGCCGGTGCGCTGGGTCCAGGACATCTCGGCCTCGCACGACGACGACGTGGCCAAGTCGGCCCGGGTCATCGAGCTGATCCACGCCTACCGCGTGCGCGGCCACCTGATGGCCGAGACCGACCCGCTGGAGTACAAGCAGCGCAAGCACCCCGACCTCGACATCCAGTCCCACGGGCTGACCCTGTGGGACCTCGAGCGCGAGTTCGCCACGGGCGGTTTCGGCGGCCGTCCGCTGATGAAGCTCCGCGAGATCCTGGGCGTGCTGCGCGACTCCTACTGCCGCACGGTCGGCATCGAGTACATGCACATCCAGAACCCCGAGGAGCGGGCCTGGATCCAGGCGCGGGTGGAGAAGCCGCACGCCTCGCCCGAGCGCGACGAGCAGCTCAACATCCTGTCCCGGCTCAACACCGCCGAGGCGTTCGAGACGTTCCTGCAGACGAAGTTCGTCGGCCAGAAGCGCTTCTCGCTGGAGGGCGGCGAGTCCCTGATCCCGCTGCTCGACTCGGTGATCAGCGACGCCGCCGACGAGGGCCTCGACGAGGTCGTCATCGGCATGGCCCACCGCGGCCGGCTCAACGTGCTGGCCAACATCGTGGGCAAGTCCTACGCGCAGATCTTCGGCGAGTTCGAGGGCAACATCGACCCGCGCACCGCCCACGGCTCCGGCGACGTCAAGTACCACCTGGGCGCGAGCGGCGAGTTCACCGCCCCGAGCGGCAAGATGATCACGGCGTCCGTGGTGGCCAACCCCTCCCACCTGGAGGCGGTCGACCCGGTGCTGGAGGGCGTCGTCCGCGCCAAGCAGGACCTCCTGGAGCGCGGCGAGGAGGGCTTCACCGTCCTTCCCGTCCTCGTCCACGGCGACGCGGCCTTCGCCGGCCAGGGCGTGGTGGCCGAGACGCTCAACCTGTCGCAGCTGCGCGGCTACCGCACCGGCGGCACCGTGCACGTGGTGGTCAACAACCAGGTGGGCTTCACCACCTCGCCGGCCTCCTCCCGCTCGTCGGTCTACGCGACCGACGTCGCGCGGATGATCCAGGCGCCGATCTTCCACGTCAACGGCGACGACCCCGAGGCCGTGGTGCGCGTGGGCCAGCTGGCCTACGAATACCGCCAGGCGTTCCGCAAGGACGTCGTCATCGACCTCATCTGCTACCGCCGCCGCGGCCACAACGAGGGCGACAACCCCGCCTTCACCCAGCCGCTGATGTACGACCTGATCGACGCCAAGCGCTCCACCCGCAAGCTCTACACCGAGGCGCTGATCGGCCGGGGCGACATCACGGTGGAGGAGGCCGAGTCGGCGCTGCGCGACTACCAGGCCAAGCTGGAGCAGGCGTTCACCGAGACGCGCGAGGCGGCCAAGAAGCCCAAGGAGGCGGCCGCCATGCGGGTGCCCCCGGCCGAGGTCGTCAAGTGGTCCCACGCCGACACCCCGACGGCGATCAGCGACGAGACGCTCAAGCGCATCGTCGACACCCAGCTCAACCTGCCCGAGGGCTTCACGCCGCACCCGCGCCTGGCGCCGGTGCTGCAGCGCCGCGGCCAGATGGTCGAGACCGACTCGATCGACTGGGCGATGGGCGAGACGCTGGCGTTCGGCTCGCTGCTGATCGACGGCCACCCGGTGCGCCTGGTCGGCCAGGACTCCCGGCGCGGCACGTTCACCCAGCGGCACGCGGTGCTGGTCGACCGGATGACCGGCGCCGACCACACGCCGCTGAAGCAGTTCAACGAGGGCACCACGAAGTTCTACGTCTACGACTCGCTGCTCAGCGAGTTCGCGGCGCTGGGCTTCGAGTACGGCTACAGCGTCGTGCGTCCCGATGCCCTGGTGGCCTGGGAGGCGCAGTTCGGCGACTTCGTCAACGGCGCCCAGACGATCATCGACGAGTTCATCTCGTCCGGTGAGCAGAAGTGGGGCCAGCGCTCCTCCGTCGTGCTGCTGCTGCCGCACGGCTACGAGGGCCAGGGCCCCGACCACTCCTCGGCCAGGATCGAACGGTTCCTGCAGGTCTGCGCGCTCGACAACATGACGGTCGCGCAGCCGTCCACGCCGGCCAACTACTTCCACCTGCTGCGCTGGCAGGTGGAGTCCAACCGGCGCAAGCCGATGGTGGTCTTCACGCCCAAGTCGCTGCTGCGGCACAAGGCGGCCACGTCGAAGGCGTCCGACTTCACCACCGGCACCTTCCAGCCGGTCATCGGCGACACCACGGTCGACCCGGCCAAGGTCACCCGGATCGTCCTGGTCTCGGGCAAGCTCTACTACGACCTGGCCGCGCAGCGCGACAAGACGGGCCGCGACGACGTCGCGATCGTCCGTCTTGAGCGGCTCTACCCGTTCCCCACCGAGGAGCTCACCGCCGAGCTGGCCCGCTACGGGCAGCAGGCCGAGCTGGTGTGGGCCCAGGACGAGCCGGTGAACATGGGCCCGTGGCCCTACCTGACGCTGAAGCTGGCCGAAGACCCGCAGGCGCTCGGCGGCCGGTCGCTGCGCCGCGTCTCGCGGACCCCGAACAGCTCGCCCGCGACGGGTTCGCACAACTCGCACGACACCGAGCTGGAGGAGATCCTCCACCAGCTCTTCGGCTGAGCAGGCCGCCAGTGAGCCCCCGGCCGTCCGGCCGGGGGCTTCTGCGTTGACCGGCAGGGTGAGGCCCCTGCCTGCACGAAGGAGAGAACCCATGTACTTCACCGATCGAGGGATCGAGGAGCTGGTCGATCGGCGGGGCGAGGAAGAGGTCAGCGTGCTCTGGCTGGGCGAGCGGCTGCGCGAGTTCGTCGATCTCAACCCCGAGTTCGAGACCCCGATCGAGCGGCTGGCCACCTGGCTGGCCCGCCTCGACGACGAGGACGACGACTGACGGGATTCCGCCGCCGAGACGCGATACATCTTGAGTTTTCGAGTAACGCGACATATCGTGTTCTCGTAGGAGACGTACTCGTCAAGGAGGCATACGTTCATGGAGAAGTGGACGCTGGACGCTCCCGAGCAGCTCACGTTCGGGCCGGTTGAGTCACTTGACGTGCGAATCGTCGCCGGCAGGCTGGCCGTCCTGGCCAGCGAGGGGCCGCCCACGCTGGAGCTGACGGAGATCGAGTCGGCCGCGCCGCTGCTGGTCAGCTACGACCCGCTGACCAAGGAGCTGGTCGTCACCTACGAGGGCCTGACCCTGGACGGGCTGCTCGGCTGGCTGCGGCGCGACAAGCGCAGGACCAACCTCACGCTCACCGTGCCCAAGGGCTGCCGGGTGAACACGGAGGTGGTCTCGGCGTCCACGGTGCTGGCCGGGTTCGAGCGGTCCACCCGGGTCAAGAGCGTGTCCTCCGAGGTCGTCCTCGACGGCGTGAGCGGCGAGGTGAGCGCCACCACGGTCTCCGGCTCGATCGAGAGCCGGGCCATGGAGGGCGACCTGGCGCTGAAGACCGTCTCGGGCGAGCTGACCCTCGCCGACGGCAGCCCGCGCCGGCTCAAGGCCAGCACGGTGTCCGGCCGCATCACCGCCGACCTGACGCTGCGGCCCACGAGTCATGTGACGCTCAACAGCGTCTCGGGTGCCATCCTGGTGCGGGTGCCGGAGAACGTCGAGTCCGACGTCAGCATGAGGTCCACCTCCGGCAGGCTGAGCTCGACGTTCGACGGACTGTCGGCGAACAACAGCCCCGGTTCCAAGGCGCTGTCCGGACGGCTGGGGGGCGGCATGGCCTCACTGTCGGCGTACACCGTCTCGGGCGAGGTCGCGCTGCTCAAGGGAGAGAAGGAATGAGCCCTGTCTTCGGTCACGGCCGGCTCCGGCTGTACCTGCTCAAGCTGCTGGAGGAGAGCCCGCGGCACGGATACGAGGTCATCCGGCTGCTCCAGGACCGCTTCCTCGGCGTCTACTCGCCCTCGCCCGGCACGATCTACCCGCGGCTGGCCCGCCTGGAGGAGGAGGGCCTGGTCACGCACGAGGTGATCGAGGGCAAGAAGGTGTTCTCCATCACCGACAAGGGCCGCGAGGAGCTCAACGCCCGGCTCGACGAGCTCGACGACCTGGAGCAGGAGATCTCCGCCTCCGTGCGCGACATCGCCCGCGAGGTCAAGGAGGACGTCCGCGACACGGTGAAGTCGCTGCGCGACGAGCTCACCCGGATGGCCAAGGACGTGCGCACCGGCGCCCGCGACGACGCCAAGGCGCGGGCCGAGGAGCTCAAACGGCTCAAGGAGCAGCAGAAGCGGCAGTGGATGGCGCACGCCAACCAGTGGCAGGTGGAGAGCGACCGGCTGACCGGCGAGTGGCGCCGGATCTGGTCGGACATCTGGACCACGCTCGGCGGCGACACCGTGCGCCGGACCGAGCTCGACAGCGAGCTGGGCGAACTGCTGGCCGACTTCGTGGCCCAGGCCCGCACGGAGGCCGCCGACGCCGCCCTGACCACGCAGAAGCTGCACGAGCTGCACACCGTGCTCGACGAGGCGTCCGCCCGCATCCGCGACATCCTCCGCCGCTGAGCCAGCGCTGGGCCGTCGCTGAGCCGTCGCTGGGCCGTCGTCAGGCCGAGCGCAATGAGCGTTGCGGGCGTCCGTGGCCGCGGGCCGCTCTGCGGGCGTGGTAGGCGACCGGCATGTAGCGCAAGCGCTCGGGCAGGCGTGCGGTCAGCATCGCCACGGCGTGCCCGAGGTGCCGCAGCCGCCGCTCGTCCCGGGCCGTCCAGCGCAGGCCGAGCTTCCTGCGCGCGGCCGGCGGCAGGGTCCCGACGGTGACGAAGTGGTTGAACTCCCCCGACCCCAGCCCCACCGGCGTCCACAGCCGGCGCAGCGGCCTCGGCAGGCCAGGCGGGGCGGGCGTGCCGCGCATGACGGCGAGCACCTCCAGCGCCGTCGGGTGCGGCTCCAGCCGTTCGGCGATCATCGTGTCGAAGTAGCGCCAGAACGCCTCCAGGTCCGCCGGCATCTCCCGCTCCGGCACCCGCAGGATCGCGCCGAGCTGCCGCGACTCGGCGTACATGCGGCGCTGCTGCTCCTCGGTGTACGGGGTGCCGAAGTAGCGGTTGAGCGTGATGAACCGCTCGAACAGCGACAGGTGCACCCAGGCCCACGCCTCGCCGTTCAGGGCGTGGTAGGCGCGGCCGTGCTCGTCCACGCCGCTGATGGAGCGGTGCAGCTCGCGCAGCCGCCGCCCCTCGGCCAGACCGCCCTCACCGCCGTAGACCCACTTCTGGACGGAGGCGAGCGTGCGGTTGAGCCGCCCCCACGGGTCGTCCTTGTACGTCGAGTGCTCCGCCACGGCCGCGCCGACCGCCGGATGCATGGTCTGGAGGACCAGCGCGCTGCCGGCCACGAGCAGGTTGCGGTATTCGCCCGCGGTGTCCCAGTGCATCGAACCCGGGCCGAACGGCTCAACGTTCATGGTGAACGCCTCCAGGGTGATACGACGTCATTCTTCCTGTATCACCCAGAAGGCGGACAAGTAACCCTTCACTTATTCAGCTGGTAAAGACGATTTTCCCGAAGATCTCCCCTTGGGCCATGGCCGCGAAGCCGTCCCGGGCCTCGGTCATCGGCAGCGTCCGGTCGATCACCGGCCGCACGCCCGTCTGCTCCAGGAACACCGCCAGCCGCTGAAGCTGGTCGCGAGTGCCCATGGTGGTGCCGACCACGGACAGCTGCAGGAAGAAGACGCGGTTGAGGTCGGCGGACGGGACCGCGCCGCTGGTGGCCCCGGAGACCACGATGCGACCGCCCGGCCTGAGCGACTTGAGCGAATGGTCCCAGGTGGCCTGGCCGACCGTCTCCATGACCGCGTCCACCCGCTCGGGCAGCCGCGCGCCCGTCTCGAAGACCTGGTCGGCGCCCAGCTCGCGGGCCCGCTCGCGCTTGTCCTCCGACCGGCTGGTCGCCCAGACCCGGAAGCCGCCCGCGCGGCCGAGCGCGATCAGCGCGGTCGCGACGCCGCCGCCGGCGCCCTGCACCAGCACGGTCGAGCCCGGTTCGAGCCCGGCCTTGTCGAACAGCATGCGGTACGCGGTCAGCCACGCCGTGGGCAGGCAGGCGGCCTCCTCGAAGCTGAGCGCGGTCGGCTTGGGCACGAGGTTGCGCCGCGGCACGGCCACCCGCTCGGCGAACGTCCCGTCGTGCACCTCCGACAGCAGGGAGCGCCTGGGGTCGAGCGTCTCGTCCGCGCCCGTGCCGATGACGGCGTGCACGATGACGTCGTTGCCGTCCTCGTCCACGCCGGAGGCGTCGCAGCCGAGCACGATCGGCAGGCGGTCCTGCCTGATGCCCACGCCCTTGAGCGTCCACAGGTCGTGGTGGTTGAGGGCGGCGGCGCGTACCGAGACGGTCGTCCAGCCGTCGGGCGCCTTCGGGTCGGGGTGCTCACCGAGCGTCAGCCCGGCGAGCGGATTGTCGGGATCGGTCTGTGTGGCGGTTACGGCGAACATGGCCGCACCCTACTAACCGGCCCGCCGCCACCCACGACACCGCCCCGCCCGAGCGAGCCACCGGCCGGGACTCAGTGCCTGACCGTCACCCGGATTCCGGCGAGGGCGCGGCGCCGGAACTCCTCGGGGCCGGCGACGGCGACCTCCACGTCCCCCCGGCACGTCCACTCCCCCGGACGCCCGCGTCCGTCGATCACCTTCGGCAGCCGGGCCTTCCTGACGCAGTCGGGCGTGGGCGCCAGCACGACCATCTCCCGCACTCCCCCGCCGAACCAGAGCTGCGGCCCGGCCGGCCCCTCCTGGGTCACGGCCCCCGGACGGGCCAGCCGCACCGATCCCTCGCCCGACAGCACCAGGTAGCCGTCCCGGGTCACCTTGCCGTGCAGATCCCGCGCCAGGGCCGCGCGCTGGTCGAAGGTCAGCCCCTCACCCCTGTCCTGCATCGCCAGCCGCCAGCGTCCGAACGCGAAGAGCAGCACCTGCCCGCTGCCCCCGCCCGGCTGGCGCGGCCACAGGGTGACGCCGGGGCCGTAGCTCCTGATCGGCCGGCCGCCGCCGGTCACCTCGGCGACCCCGTTGTACGGCACGCTGAACTGCCGGAACCGCCCGTCGATCCACGCGCCCTGGAACGGCCGCACCCCCAGCTCGTTGAGGTCGAGGTCGGCCGGGTAGCGCACCTCGGCCTTCAGCCCGTCGGGGAAGACGACGTCGATGATCTCGTCGTGGCCCCTGGTCCTGGCCGGGATCCGCAGGGCGTTGGGACCGTTCTCGATCGTGGTGAGCGAGCGGATGGGCGTGGTGGCGGACGGCGGGGGCGGCTCCGGCGCCGGGTCGCGGCTGAGCAGCAGGCTGACGGCCGGGATCACCAGCAGAGCCAGCACCACCGCGAGCCCGATCCACCGGCGGCGGCCACGCGCCCCTGCCTCGATGACGTCGAACTGGTCGGACACGACGTGCCTCGCCGGGTTAGTGCGGGTTGCGCCCTTCACCCCCAGTTCAGTTGAGCGACATCCGCCCGCGCAAGCCCTCGAACCCGGCGAAGTCGCCGTAGCAGGTCACAACTTCACAACCTCGGCGGGATCACCAGGTGGCCACGTTGGGTCCGTCGCCCGCGACCAGGCTGACCCGCTGCCCCACGAGCTCCCGGGACATGGCGTCGGCCAGCAGCTCCGGCTCCAGCACGTGCGCGTGCGCCCGCCCGCCGGCCGGCAGGTCGACGACGAGGATGCCCTTGTCCGGCTCGCCGTCCGGGCCGTGCGCGACCGTGTAGCCGGCCACGGTGGCGGGCCCGGCGTACGAGCCCACGACGGGCACCCCGTCCGCCGTGAACACCGGGACGGCGTCCCCGGGCGGCCCGCCGGGCTCGCTGGACCACACCGCGTACGTGTGCTTCGTCAGGTGCATCCCCACGCCGGTCACCAGCCCGTGGCCCGACTGCGTGCGCAGCAGCCCGGCCATCGTGGCCGTCGAGTGCAGCACGTAGTCGCTGGCCGGGCCGCCGGCGTACGGCAGGCCGCCGGTGACCGTCAGGCCGCGCCGGTCGTACGGGTCGAGCCCGATCGCGTCGCACGCCTGCCGCAGCGCGACGGCGAAGCAGCTGTACAGGTCGAGCGCGTCCATGTCGGCGAGGCCGAGCCCGGCGCGCCGGAAGGCGGCCTCGGCGGCGGCCCCGATCGCCTGCGACGAGCCGAGCGCGGGCCGCGCCGCCACCTCCCAGGTGTCCTCGGCGTACGCCCAGCCGCGCAGGTAGACCCGCCGCTCGTCCGGCACCCCCAGCCGGTCGGCCAGCTCCGCGCAGGCCAGGACGACGGCCGCCGCCTGGTCGACCTCCATGACCGCCACGGTGTTCCTGGTGTACGGCCAGCCGACGAACCGGTTGCCCTTCACCAGCTCCTCGGGCGTGCGCACGGCCCGCCGCCACGCGTACGGGTTGGCCGCGGCCACCTCCGTCATCGGCGCCATCATCCGGCCCCGGTCGAGCATCTCCTCCTCGACCGTCATCCCGGCCGCCGCCCGCCGCGCGGTCTCCATGATCGCGTACGTGTGCACGGGCAGGAACAGGTCGTGCGCCAGCTCGGCGGGGTGCGGGGGCCGTTCCCAGCCGTAGGGCGGCTTGGGATCGGCGGCGTGGCTCCACGGCACGCGCTCGCCCGCCCGCCGGTAGGCCCGCCGGGTGGCCAGCGCCTCGGCCCCGGTGATCAGCGCGCAGTCCAGGTCGCCCGCCGCGATCCGGGCCGCGGCCGCGCCGATGAGGAGCTGCGGAGCCGTGCCGCTGACCTTGGAGTAGGCGGTGTGACGCGGCGTGGCGCCCAGGCGCTCGGCCAGCCGCCCGGTGGGCGAGTCGTACTGCCAGGAGTCGGTGTGGACGATCTGGATCGAGTCGAGCCGCCCGGCGGGCAGCCGGGCGTCTTCGGCCGCCTCGCGGGCGACCGATTCCCACAGATCGAGCGGTTCCGGGCCGGGCTGTTCGCGCACGGTGCGTTGTGCGATGCCGATGAGACAGGGGGTGCGTGGATCCATGCCGACATCTAACCAGAACAACATTCGGTTGATAAGCAGTGGCGTTTGATAATCAGCGTTACCGCTGGTGCCGCAGACTCTTCACTGGGCGTCTGACCTGCGAAGATGCTTTTTCTGAATACATGTGATTTCGCTATTTCCATAACAAAACGGAGGCGGAGCCGACCTTTTCGCACCGCTTTCTGGCTGACGGGTTGCGCCATTCATTAGCGTGCTCAACGTTTTCCTGGCCCACCGGGGCGCAGCACCCCGCTCTGGGCCGCCGAGAACCGAGAGGAGTTCCATGTATTCCCGAGCAAGGCGCATCGCGATCCCCCTCGCCGCGCTGGTGGCCGCCGCCCTGGCCGCCGGCACGACCACCGGCGCCACGGCGGAGGCGACCTCGGCCCCCGACGTCGTGTCCAGGAACGCGGCGACCCCCGCCGAGCAGGCCGTGCAGTTCTGGACGCCGGACCGCATCAAGCTCGCCACCGACCACGACGGCGCGCTCGACGTGTCGTCCAGGGGTGTCAGGGGCGGCAGGGGCGGCGACCAGACCCCCGACGGACCGCCCGGATCGGTCCCGCCGATCGGCGGGGAGAAGGCGAAGGCGGGCAAGAGCCGGCAGGTCAACCTGCCCAACACGGTCGGCCGCGTGTTCTTCACGCTGCCCCGGACCGACCCGCGCAACCCGAAGAACTGGCGGTACTGCTCGGCCAGCTCCGTACAGGGCAAGTACCGCAATCTGGTGGCGACCTCCGCCCACTGTGTCTACGACCCCCAGAAGAACACCTTCTACGACAACTGGATCTTCATCCCGTCGTACTGGGACGGCGACAACGTGTGGGAGGGCAAGGCGCCGTACGGCATCTACGCCGCCAAGACGTTCAACGCGCACGACGACTTCGTGGTGAAAGAGGACTACGACTTCGACTACGCGTTCGTCAACGTCTACAACGGCATCAAGGTGAGCTGGGAGAAGACCGGCAACCGGTGGCACTGGACCGTCAAGAACGCCGGCCGCCTCGGCGACAACGTCGGCGGCCAGGGCTTCACCTGGAACCGCAGCACAAAGCTGAACGTGTTCTCCTTCGGCTACCCGGCCGGCGGGCACCCCGACGGCGACAAGCCGTACACCGGCCGCACCATGAAGTGGTGCTACGGCAGGACGGCCCCGATGCCCGAGGCCAAGAAGTACGACCTGCAGGAGCAGATCGGCTTCAGGTGCTCGTTCACCGCCGGCGCCAGCGGCGGCCCGTTCATCTACGACTACCGGAACTCCACACGCACCGGCTACCTGGTGGGCGTGAACAGCGTCGCGTGGGACACCGACGGCAACGACCGCTACGACCACATCTCGTCGCCGTACTTCAACACCGACACCTACGACGTCTACAAGGCCGCCGCCAACCGCTGGACCGGCGACATGCCGTGATCCGGCCCGGCAGTCGAGGCCCCGGATCCTCCTCGGCGGGATCCGGGGCCTTCCCCGGTCGTCGATCTCCCGGGCGTACGCCTCAGACCCGCGCCTCAGACGCGGAAGACCGGGCCCGTGGCGACGGCGAGGGCGCAGGCGTTGGGGAAGGTCTGCGAGTAGCGGTAGCGGTCGCCGTCCCAGACGCCCTCCGCCCGTACGTCCACCGGCTCGTAGTCGGCGGTGCAGGAGACCCCCGTACGACCGCTCAGACGGGCCGGGTTCCCGCCCACCTGTTCGAGAGCGGAACAGGCCGCGACCTGCCCCGGCGCGACCCGGCCGGGGGTGCACTCCAGCACGCCCTGCCGATCTCCGACGCTGATCCGGAAAAGCCTTTGGTCCTTGTGCGACGTCCGGACATCGGGCGGTCCGGTCGTGGCGTTCGCCACTGGAGCGGCGGCGAATGCGGCGCAGGAAAGCGCGATGATGCAGAGAATTCGGTGCATAGGCGCAGCCTCTATCAGCCCTCTGACCTGGGGCAACGACCGACACGCGTGATCATTTACGCGTATCGGGAGGGATCGGCTGATGGTGTCCTTATCGCACACGGTGCACTCTTGATCAGGTAACGAATCTCTATCCGGGCTGCAATACAGGCAGTTGATCTGGAAAAATCCACCCTTACGACCCTAAGAAAGGCATTTCATGATCTCCCGGGCCAGGCAACTGGCAGCGGCCGCCCTGGGCGGCGCGCTGCTGTTGCTGCCTGCCTTCACGGGGATCGCGAACGCCGCGCCGGCGAGCCGGGTCTTCGGCGTCACGCTGGCCAAGACCGCCGCCGACATGAGGAAGGTCGCCGACTACTGGCGTCCCGACCAGCTCAAGCAGGCCGACAGCTACAGCCCTGCCACGCCGGGCGCGCAGGCCGCCCCGACATCCTCGGCCGGCGCCGCCTCCGGGCCCGCCTCGCCCGTGACGGCGGTGCGGCGGACGTCCGCGACGCAGGGCATCGCGCCCGTGCCACCCAAGCAGGGGGGCGCCGGCAAGACCATGGGCAAGGTTTTCTTCAAGTTCGGCGCCAAGCAGTACTGGTGCTCGGCCAGCGCGGTCGCCGCCCGCAACCGCAGCGTCGTGGCCACGGCCGGCCACTGCGCGTACGACTCCCGCCAGGCCAAGGCCGCCGAATACTGGATCTTCGTCCCCAACCCCGGGCCCAACGGCGAGACGCCCGACGGGATCTACGTGGGGGCCGCGCTCAGCATGCACGAGGACTGGTCCGGCAAGGGCGACTACGACTTCGACTACGCGTTCGTGACCGTGCACCGCGGGTTCGTCTGGGAGCAGGCCAAGGACGGCACGTACACGATGAAGGACGTCGGCCGCCTCCAGGACAACGTGGGCGGCCAGGGGCTGGAGATCAACAGGAAGCCGGCGGCCGCCACCATGACGGCGTTCGGCTTCCCGGCCGGCGTGCAGCCCGACGGCACCCGTCCGTTCGACGGCAAGACGCTGCGGACGTGCCAGGGCAGCGTCACGTACTGGACCGTGGCTCCCGCGCTCGACCTGCAGAAGGGCGTCCGGCTCCAGCCGTGCGCCTTCAGCCCCGGCGCCAGCGGCGGCCCCTGGCTGGTCGAGTACGACGCGGCCCGCGGACTCGGCAACCTGAACGGCGTCAACAGCCTGACCTGGAACAGGGATGCCAAGGGCGCCTACGACGCGGTGTCGTCGCCGTACTTCGACACGACCACCGCGGAGGTCTACCGACGCGCCGCCGCACTCACCACGCCGGGAAATGTGACGTAAGTCACATGCAACCGGGTGATCACGGGACGTGATCAGCCGATCCTTTGATCTCGGTACGGTAACGGCGCTGGCTGGGAGTGCTGACTTGATCTACCGAAAATTTCCATTCGCCCTGTCAGCGTTATAGGTTCCGGGTCGTCCGTTTGCTGAATTTCGGGGTGCAAGAGGCGCCTCCTGTCAGCGCAACCTGGAGTTACCTTGAAGCGAATCCTCCTCCCCGTCGGCGGCGCGGTCGTGGCGACCGGCCTTCTGGCCGCCGGGCTCTCCGCCACCGCACAGGCCGACGGCGGTGTCTCCAACGACCCGATGGCCGGCAGCAACTCCCAGGCCGCCTCGATCGCCTCCTTCTGGATCGCCTCCAACGGCGCCGCCCTCCGCCAGGCCACGCAGTACACCTGGGACTCCAAGGAAGTGCGGAAGGTCGTCTCCAAGGGCGGCTACGACCCCGACGGCCGTCCCGGCATGACCGCGCCGACCGGCGCTCAGAAGGGCGGCGCGTCCCAGAACGTGAACCTGCCCAAGAGCATCGGCAAGGTCTTCTTCGTCGACGGCTCCGGCAAGTTCCGCTGGTGCTCGGCCACCTCCATCCAGTCGGGCAACCGCAACCTGGTCGCCACCGCCGGCCACTGCGTGTACGACACGGACAGCAACAGCGACACGCTGTCCAACTGGGTCTTCGTCCCGGGCTACTACCAGGGCAAGGCCCCCTGGGGCATCTACGTGGGCAAGCAGGCCTTCACCCACTACGACTTCGACAACTACGAGGACTACGACCGCGACTACGCGTTCGTCACCGTCTACAACGGCATCCAGTTCGACGGCGTGAAGCAGGTGGACCGCAAGGACTTCGAGCGCTTCAGCGGCCCGAAGCGCGCCTGGGGCGGCCACTACTACATCCTGCTGTCCAAGGACGCCGGCCGGCTCGGCGACGCCGTGGGCGGCCAGGGCTTCGCCTGGAACCAGCCGACGGGCAAGTTCGTCCGCACCTTCGGCTACCCGGCGGCCCCGCACCCCGACGGCAACAAGCCGTACAGCGGTGTCACGCCGAAGCACTGCTACGGCAAGACGACGGCCAAGACCGTGGGCGCGTCCTGGCTCAAGATCGAGGAGCACGTCGGCCTGAAGTGTGCCGTCACCCCCGGCTACGACGGCGGGCCGTGGCTGCTGAACTACAGCAACGCCAAGCGCCTCGGCTACGTGAACGGTGTCACCAGCACCTTCGCCGACCAGGACGGCAACGACCGCATCGACTACATCACCTCGCCCTACTTCGACGGCGAGACGGCGGCCGTGTACAAGGCGGCCACCAACTTCCCGTCGGGGAAGATCGTGGGGCCTAACGGGGAGCTCTACAAGTAAGCCCTCACCAGGGGAAAGAGGGCCCCGGCGTTGCTCCTTGCCGCCGGGGCCCTCACCTGTCCGCCCCCCGAATCGGCTTCCCGGGGAAGGCGCTCCGCGCCCACAAGGGCTCAGCCCCTTCCCGATCAGGCGCCTACCGGCGCACCCCACGCGCCTTCGGCGCCATGGAACTCCCGCGGTCACCGCTCACCCCACCGCGGACGGAATGCCCCACCCGCGTTCCTGACACTCCCACTGGAAGCTCGCTGGGCATCCGTCGCCGGCAGGGCTTCTTGGGAGCCCATGCCCGATGAACCCGCCCCGGCCACAACCGTCCTTGTGCTGTCTGTCGAATCTGCAGCGTTTCGGGGCGTGATTCGCCAG
Organism: Nonomuraea sp. NPDC001684; assembly: GCF_053596515.1. Classification (NCBI taxonomy): domain Bacteria; kingdom Bacillati; phylum Actinomycetota; class Actinomycetes; order Streptosporangiales; family Streptosporangiaceae; genus Nonomuraea; species Nonomuraea sp. NPDC001684. The sequence continues at coordinate 10,645 of NZ_JBSFGJ010000076.1, read as the reverse complement.
CCCTTGTGGCGCAAGATGTCGGTATGACCGAGGATCAGGACGAGCCCGCGACCGCTCCCGCCACGACGGCCCCGGAGGTCACGATCACCCTCGACCCCCACGTCAAGGCGTACGTCGACCGAGCGGTCGAGGACGGTGAGTTCGCATCCGTGTCCGCGGCCTTCAACGAGGCGATGCTGGAACGCATGCGCCGCCGCCCCCGCGTCCGCAGCTGGTGACCAGGCAAGGTAGAACGAGCGGGCCCACGCACGGCCGGCCCGCTGACTACCGGACGGCGACGCGATCGTCCGCCGAGGCCGTCACCGGCGAACGAGCGGCCAGATAGCCCGCCAGCGTCCCCGTGTCGTCCGGCCCGCCGGTGTACGTGAGCACCCCCTCCGCTTTGACGTCGCCCGTAGCAGCGCGCGGTGGACGATCAGACGCTTGACGGGCACGACGCGTGTCTTCCCCTCCCGGCGCCACCGAGGCGGCGGTCTGCGCCCCCGGAGCGAGCACCCCAGCGCCAAGCCCACCTACGCGGACCCGCGCGACACGAACGTCCCCCGCCCATGGACGACGACCAGCAGGCCGCGCTCCGCCAGATCCTTGACCGCGCGCCGGACCGTCACCCGGGAGACGCCGTACTGGCTCGCCAGCTCCAGCTCGGCGGGCAGCTTGGCGCCGGGGGCCAGCAGGCCGGAGGCGATGTCGGCCTCGACGTCCTCGGCCAGTTGCCGCCACACCAGGTTCGGCCCGACATGGTCGATGCGGTCGCTTTTGTCCACCAAGGCCATAGAAAAACGCTAAGGGACGCAGAACCTACGAGGACAAATGACTACCTCATCCAAGGTATGGAGAGGTCCTATCATGTCTAGTGCTTGTATCTTCCAAGCGATCCCCCCGCGGGCCGCTGACGAGACGAAAGGAAGCACTCATGACAGACCTGTACCGCGGCAACCTCGATGACGTGCCCTTCACCCAACTTCGCGGCGACGGCCCACCGGGCGACCACGTGGAGACCTGCGTCCTGATCGCGCAGATCCCCGGCATCGACGACGCCTACGCACTCCGCGACTCCAAGAACCCCGACGCCGGAACGCTCCGCTTCACCGGCACCGAGCTGCGCGCCGCGGGAATAGCCACCATCTAGCAGAGACCGAGACAGCCGCCCCTGCCCGAAATCAAGGCCCAAGGACCGAAACGAGCAGGGGCGGCCCCGCCGACCACAGGGGAGCACCATGCACTGGCACGCCTACCTGTGGACCGGCAACGGCGCCGAGCGCGGGAGAGAGGCCGAACGCCGCCCCGGCTCCCCCGACTTCCCCACCTCGCCGCTTCCCCCGATGCGTACGGGCGACTGGCTGGCCAAGCAGGCGGCGCGCGTCGCGGCCACGTTCGAGGTCCCCGAACCGGCGTCTCCCATCCATGCCCGATCAACCGCCCCCACGGACGAAGGCCCCCTTCAGCCCCATAGCACCCGATGTCTAGCATGGGCCCCATGCTGATCGACGCGGTGACCGAGATCCTTCGCGAGACCGCCGAGATCGCGATCCTTCCCCGGTTCCGCGCCCTCGCCGCCGGTGACGTCTCGGAGAAGACACCGGGCGAAGTGGTCACCGTGGCCGACCGCGAGGCCGAGGAGCTGATCAGCCGCCGCCTCCGCGACCTCCTGGACGCCCCCGTGGTCGGCGAGGAGGCGGCCTCCGCCGACCCCGCGCTCCTGTCCGCCCTGCACGACGCCCCCACCGCCTGGCTGGTCGACCCCCTGGACGGCACGGCCAACTTCGTCGCGGGCCGCCCCGAGTACGCGGTGATGGCAGCCCTGGTCCGGTCGGGCGAGACGGTCGCGTCCTGGATCGTGCGGCCGGCCGAGGACGACGTCTACGTCGCCGAGCTCGGCTCCGGAGCCTGGCGGAACGGCATCCCCGTCCACCGCGCCGCGCCTCCCGCCGACCCCGCCCGGCTGCGCGGCGCCGTCCTCACCCGCTTCCTGGACGACGACGCCAAGGCCCACGTGGCGGCGGCCGAACCCCGCTTCGCCGCCCTCACCCCGGGGACGAAGTGCGCCGGCGTGGACTATCCCCGCCTCCTGAACGGCGACCAGGACTTCCTGCTGTTCCACCGGACGCTTCCCTGGGACCACGCGCCGGGCGTCCTGCTGCTGACGGAGGCCGGCGGCGCCGCCCGCCACCTCGACGCCACCCCGTACAGCCCGTCCGTCCCCAAACTGGGCCTGCTCAACGCAGCCGACGCAGCCTCCTGGCGGACGGTCCGCACCATCCTTCTCCCCTGACGCTTCAGGGTCGCGGCTGCCGCCGCCCCTCGCTTCGCCATATCCAAAAGCGACAAACACCCCAAAGAGCCGCATAGCACGCAGGGCATGTTGGGTCCGAACCCCCTATGAAAACGGGCAGATTGTCGAAACCTGAGGGTTCCTGAGTCGAACCTGAAGATCACCTGTGAGTGGCGGGCCGATTTAGACGGATGGGGCCCCAATCTGGTTCCTGTGATCTGGATCACATTCATCCGGTCACACAGCGCAACGAGCCGCTAACGGAACTTTCGTCCCGACCGCCGAATCCCCTACAGGTCCAGCGAAAACATCACCTTCCGGTAACGTCACGCCGAAGCCTCTGACAGATAACAGCACGATAACGGCGAAAAGGCCTCTTACCGATCCCCTCAGAACGGCTTTCACCTGCGGAGATCACTGGCTATGTTCCTTGCTATCCCTTTACTGACGCATGGGACGCATGTTGCGACCCACGACAGACCAAGGAGCAGTTCCCTTGAAGCGCATCCTCATCCCCGCCGGTGGCGCCATCCTGGCTACCGGCCTCCTGGCCGCCGGCCTCGCCGGTACGGCCTCGGCCGACAGCGACATCTCCACCGACGCGATGGCGGCGAGCGCGGCCAACGCGAAGGCGATCGCCGGTTTCTGGGCCGAGAACAACGGTGCCGCCCTCCGGGCCGCCACCGAGTCCAACGTCTGGGACAAGGCGGACGTCGCCAAGCTGCAGAGCAAGGGCGGCTACAGCGCCGACACCAAGCCGGGCACCACTGCCCCGATTGGTGAGGAGAAGAAGACCACCGCCAAGACGCAGAACGTCAACATGCCGAAGACCATCGGCAAGGTGTTCTTCGTCAACGGCAAGGGCGAGAAGAAGTGGTGCTCCGCCACCTCGCTCCAGTCGAAGTACCGCAACCTGGTCGCCACGGCCGGTCACTGCGTCTACGACACCGGCGCCAACGCCGACGTCATGTCCAAGTGGGTCTTCGTCCCCGGTTACTACCAGGGCAAGGCTCCGTGGGGCATCTACGTGGGCAAGCAGGCCTTCACCCACTACGACTTCGACGTGTACGAGGACTACGACCGCGACTACGCGTTCGTGACCGTGTACAACGGCGTCTCCCTCTCGACCAGCGCGGTCCAGGAGAAGCAGGTCCTCAAGTCGGAGTTCGACAAGTACGAGGGCAAGAAGGACGTCAAGTCCACCGAGCTCAAGGACATCCCCGGCGGCAAGACCGCCGAGCAGCAGTACAAGGAGGGCCTGGACAAGTACGGCCCCAACGGTGGCTTCCGCGCCGAGACCACCACGACCGAGGAGGCCTCCGGCGGTAACTTCACCGACGCGATCCCCACGGTCGACAAGGTCGAGGTGACCGAGGGCCAGTACAACGCCGCCCCCGCCGCCAACGAGAACCCCCGCCTGTGGAAGAACGGCGACAAGGGTGCCATCAAGAACACCCCGCTCACCGAGGCTCAGTACAAGCAGAAGCTTGACGAGAAGGCTGCGGGCAAGGTTCTCGGCAAGGTCTACAAGGACAGCCAGGGCGACTACTGGCTGACCCAGTACTACGTCGTCCAGTGGTACAAGGTCACCAAGACGACCCGGTACTACCACGACTCGTTCTTCATCTACACCGGTGGAGACGTCGCGGCCAAGGACGCCGGTCGCCTCGGCGACAACGTCGGCGGCCAGGGCTTCGCCTGGAACCAGCCCACGGGCAAGTACGTCCGCGTGTTCGGCTACCCGGCCGCCCCGCACCCCGACGGCCACAAGAACTACACCGGCATCACGCCGAAGTGGTGCTACGGCAAGACCACCAAGAAGCTGGTCGGTTCGGCCGCCAAGAAGATCGAGGAGCACGTGGCGCTCAAGTGCGCCATGACCGAGGGCGCCGACGGTGGTCCTTGGCTCCTCAACTACAGCAACTCCAAGCGCCTCGGTTACGTGAACGGTGTCACCAGCACCTTCAACGACCAGGACGGCAACAACCGCGTGGACTACATCTCCTCGCCGTACTTCGACGGTGAGACGAACGTCGTCTACAAGGCCGCTGCCAACGTTTGGTCCGGCAAGATCGTCTGATTGACGGCTTCCGACGGGCGGTCCTGACCGCTCGTACGAACCGTCAGCAACCGAAGGGCTCGGCATCCGCCGGGCCCTTCGGCCTTTCCGGGCCGGAAAGTGAAGGCGTTTGGACGCATGCGACGCCGAAACGGTGCCATCAGGCCGATGTGATCTGCGTCACACCGCTATCGCGGACCCGATCAAGGCCGAGCGGCGACCCCGCAACCGCCACCCACCCCTCGTTCATGTTGATCAGGGCAAACGCCCTCAAGCTCGACTTCCCCTGACTCCTGCGCCACAACGCCCTAAACATCACAGAACGATAACGCCCGGCTTGTCGCATCTTTTCCTCTCAAAGCGGCTACCCGACTTCAAGATCGACACTGTATGTTCCTGGCTATCCCTTTACTGACGCATGGGACGCAAGAGGCGTTCCACGACAGCGCAAGGAGTTACCTTGAAGCGCATCCTCCTCCCCGCCGGTGGCGCCATTCTGGCCACTGGTCTGCTGGCCGCCGGCCTCGCCGGTGCCGCTCAGGCCGACCCGGACGTCGACGCCGCCGCTCTGGCTGCCAGCCAGCAGAAGGCTGCTGAGATCATCAACTTCTGGACCAAGTCCGACAACGCTGCCCTGCGGCAGGCCACGGCCTACTACTGGGACAACAAGGACGTCAAGAAGATCGTGCAGAAGGGCGGGTACGTCGCTGACGGCAAGCCCGGCTCCACCCCGCCGATCGGCGCCGAGAAGACCGTCACGGTCAAGTCCCAGAACGTGAACCTGCCGAAGTCCATCGGCAAGGTCTTCTTCGAGGGTCGCGACGGCAAGCTGTACTGGTGCTCCGGCACCTCCATCCAGTCGAACTACCGCAACCTGGTTGCGACGGCTGGTCACTGCGTGTACGACATCGCCGCCAACGACGAGGTCGTCTCCCGCTGGGTGTTCGTCCCGGGTTACTACCAGGGCAAGACCCCGTGGGGCATCTACGTGGGCAAGCAGGCCTTCACGCACTACGACTTCTCGAACTACGAGGACTTCGACCGCGACTACGCGTTCGTCACCGTTTACAACGGTGTCAACCTCAACTACAGCAAGGTTGAGTCGCACCAGGTCACCAAGGCCGAGTACGACAAGTTCGAGGGCAAGAAGGAAGTCAAGTCCACCGAGCTCAAGGACATCCCCGGTGGGAAGACCGCTGAGCAGCAGTACAAGGAGGGCCTGGACAAGTACGGCCCCAACGGTGGCTTCCGCGCCGAGAACGTGACCTCCAAGGAGCCGGCTGGCGGCAACTTCGAGGACTCCGTTCCCACCGTGGACGAGGTCGAGGTGACGGAGGGCCAGTACGCTGCCGCCCCCGCCGCCAACGAGAACCCCGGCCTGTGGAAGAACGGCGACAAGGGCGCCACCAAGAACACCCCGCTCACCGAGGCTCAGTACAAGCAGAAGCTTGACGAGAAGGCTCAGGGCAAGGTGCTCGGCAAGGTCTGGAAGGACAACCTGGGCGACTACTGGCTGACCCAGTACTACGTCATCCAGTGGTACAAGGTCAGCAGCGCGACCAAGTACTTCCACGACTCGTTCTTCATCTACCCGGGTGGGGACCTGTCCCTGACCGACACGGGTCGCCTCGGCGACAACGTCGGTGGCCAGGGCTTCGCGTGGAACCAGCCCACCGGTAAGTACGTCCGTACCTTCGGCTACCCCTACGCCAAGCACCCCGACGGCTCGAAGCCCTACTCCGGCGTTACGCCGAAGTGGTGCTACGGCAAGACCGGCGCGAAGGCGACCAAGGTCCCGAGCCTGAAGATCGAAGAGCACATCTCGCTGAAGTGCGCCGTCACCGGCGGCTACAACGGCGCCCCGTGGCTCCTCAAGTACAGCAACGCCAAGCGCATGGGCTACGTCAACGGCGTGACCAGCGTTCTGTACGACACGGACAACAACGACCGCTGGGACTACATGTCCTCGCCGTACTTCGACGGTGAGACCAACTCGGTCTACGCCGCCGCGGCGAACGTGTGGTCGGGCACCATCCTTCCGAAGGCCGACAGCTGATCTTCGGACGGATACCGGGCTGAGGGTCCAAACCTCCGCTCAACCTAGCTTCACCCGAAGGGCTCGGCATTTGCCGGGCCCTTCGGCCTTTTCTGGCGAAAACTGAGACGATCCCTTACCAGAGTGACAAGAGGGTCGATAGGGTTTTGACGCCCTTCTTGACAACTTCGTGGAGCCTCCCTTGAAGCGCCTGCTCATCCCCCTCGCCGCCGCCGGCTTGAGCGCCGCACTCCTTGCCCAGCCGTCCAGTGCCGCCCCTGACTGGGTCACCGACAACCTGATGCCCAAGCCCGCCGACGCGTACGGCACCGCCAAGTTCTGGCTGGGCGCGAACGGCGCGGCCCTGCGCAAGGCGACGCAGTACAACTGGGACGCCAAGAACGTCTCCAAGCTGGTCGCCACGCAGAGCAAGGACGGCGTCCCCGACGGCAAGCCCGGCCTGACCGCTCCCACCGGCACGCCGAAGCCCACGGCCAGCAAGAACGTCAACCTGCCCAAGACCATCGGCAAGGTGTTCTTCGTCGACCACGCGGGCCGCTACCGCTGGTGCTCGGCCACCTCCATCCAGGCTCGCAACCGCAACCTCGTGGCGACCGCCGGCCACTGCGTGTACGAGACCGGCAAGGACGTCTACGCCAAGTGGATCTTCGTGCCCGGCTACTACCAGGGCAAGGCTCCTTGGGGCGTCTACGTCGGCGCCTACGCCTTCACGTCCTACGACCTCGACACCTACGACGACTACGACGGCGACTTCGCCTTCGTCGCGGTCCACAACGGCTTCTCCCTGGTCGCCGAACAGGCCGAGGGCAAGCAGGTGCTGAAGTCGGAGTTCGACAAGTTCGACGGCAAGAAGGACGTCAAGTCCACCGAGCTCAAGGACATCCCCGGCGGCAAGACCGCCGAGCAGCAGTACAAGGAGGGCCTGGACAAGTACGGCCCCAACGGCGGCTTCCGCGCCGACAACGTGACCTCCAAGGACGCGGCAGGCGGCAACTTCGAGGACTCGGTCCCCACCGTGGACGAGGTCGAGGTGACCGAGGGCCAGTACGCTGCCGCCCCCGCCGCCAACCAGAACCCCGCCCTGTGGAAGAACGGCGACAAGGGCGCCACCAAGAACACCGCCCTCACCGAGGCCCAGTACAAGCAGAAGCTTGACGAGAAGGCTCAGGGCAAGGTGCTCGGCAAGGTCTGGAAGGACAACCTGGGCGACTACTGGCTGACCCAGTACTACGTCGTCCAGTGGTACAAGGTCAGCAGCTCGACCAAGTACTTCCACGACGCGTACTTCATCTTCCCGGACAACGCCAAGGCCAAGGACATGGGCCGGCTCGGCGACGTCGTCGGCGGGCAGGGCTTCGCGTGGAACCAGCCGCGCGGCCAGAAGGTCACCGTCTTCGGCTACCCCGCCGCCCCCCACCCCGACGGCGACAAGCCCTACACCGGCGTGACCCCCAAGTGGTGCTCCGGCAAGACGGGCACCAAGACGTACCAGGTCAACACCTTCCGGGTGGAGGAGCACCAGGTGCTCAAGTGCTCCATGACCCCCGGCGCCGACGGCGGCCCCTGGCTCATGAAGTACGACAACGGCAAGCGCACCGGTTACGTCAACGGCGTGACGAGCATGTTCCACGACCAGGACGGCAACGACCGGATCGACTTCATCAGCTCCGCCTACTTCGACGGCGAGGTGGCCGACGTCTACAACAAGGCCAACTACGCCGAGACCAAGAGCATCGTCGGCCCGAACGGCGAACTGCTCGACTAGCGACGCCGAAGCCCCGGGACCGCCGAAGAGACGGCCCGGGGCTTCTCCCGTCCCGGAAACCGTCCCGGAAACCACCGGAACCGGTCCCGGAGCCGTCACACGGACGTGAGCTCGCGCGTACGCTCCCGCAGCGCCATCACGGCCCGCTCGTTCTTGTAGGGCTCCAGCCGCCGCCGCAGGTCCGCCGCGTACGACCGGGACCGCGCCGACTGCAGCTCGCCCGCCAGCGCCAGCGCGTTGCCCGCCGCCTGGCACGCCTCCTCCAGCTCGCCGCACTCCAGCAGCCCGGCCGCCAGCAGGGACAGGTTGAACATGCGCCCCCGCACGTACCGGGTGTCCATGTCGAGGGAGCGCCGCGCCAGGCGCACCGTGCGCTCGCCCTCCCCCAGGTCGCGGAAGCAGTGGGCGAACTTGGCCGACAGGTAGGCCTCGTCGAAGTAGCTGAGCCAGCGCGGCTCCTCGGTGGGCCTGCGGGCGTCGAAGGCCAGCTCGGCCTGGTGCAGGGAGGCCCCGCAGGACCTGGGGTCGCCGAGGCCCGCGTGCGCATGGGCCTCCAGGACCTGCGCGGAGGACAGCAGGGTCTGGACGCCGGCCCGCCGGGCGGCGAGCTGGGCGGCCCTGGCCAGGTCGAGGGCGTGGGCCGGCTGGCCCATGTAGATGGCCTGGTGGGCCATGCCGGCCAGGATCTCGCCGCCCAGGGTGTGGTCGTCGGCGCCCCTGGCCAGGCGGAGGGCCTGGATGAGGTAGCGCTGGGCCAGGCCGTGCTGCTCCATGTCGTAGGCCATCCAGCCGGCCAGGCGGGTCAGCTCGGCGGCCGCGGCGGCCAGCTGCTTGCCGGTGGACTCCCCGTAGCTGCCGTCCTTGAGCAGGGGGGAGACGGCGGTGTCGAGGTACTTCACGACGGACGAGCGGACCCGGCCGCTGCCGAAGCGGTTGTCGAGCTCGCCGAAGGACCGGGTCACCTCGTGGATCGCGGCGATGTCGGCCCTGCCCACCCGGCGCGCCCCGGTGCCGCTGGGACGCCCTTCTGGAGGCGCCGTCAGCCAGCGTATGGCTCCGACGGATCCTGCTCCGATCGCGAAGGTGGAGTCGATCAGAAACCTCCGTCTCTCCACGTCGGCCCGCCACAACGCCGTCACGGTCGCGACCCCCTCCTGCCACGTGTGGGTGAACTCCTGACCGAGATCGAGGGGCGTGATGTTGGTCGGCATGCCCAGGTCCTCCGAGCTCACCGGGCGGCCGAGCCGCAGCGCGAATATCTCCGTGAGCAGGCACGGGACGGGATCCCGTGGCTTCTGACCCCCGATCCACCGCAGCACAGAGCTGTGGTCGTACTTCAGACCCGGGGTGCCGCGCGCGGCTCCCAGGTCGTTGAGGCGCCTGGCCAGTCCCTTGTGGGAGAAACCCGCCTCGGCGATGAGCTGCTGGAGCAGTCGGTTAGGCTCGCGTTCCATCGCTCTCCTCGTCACAGGAGTCGGCGCCCACATCCTTACAGAGAGCTATTTTTATAGCACGTTGCGTAAAGGCTTTTCGGCAGTTCCCAAAGGTCACGCGAACTCCATCGCAATCCCTTCGCCAGTCCTGCTCGGGATCAGGATCTGGATCCGGCTCACCTGGACGGGGAACTCACCTACCCATGCCGCGGGCGGGAAACCGCAATGCCTGCTGACCTGGGCGGAAGCGGGAGAACGAGCGAGCGGGGGCCGATCGGCCCCCGCTCGTGACGGTGGATCAGGCGCGCGCGACGCCGTCGGCGCGGGCCTGGGCGGCCACGGCGGCGGTCACCGCGGGGGCCACCCGCCGGTCGAACGGGCTCGGGATGACGTACGTGGCCGACAGGTCGTCGCCGACGACGGCGGCCAGCGCCTCGGCGGCGGCCACCTTCATGTTCTCGGTGATCGTCGTGGCCCGCACGTCGAGGGCGCCGCGGAAGACCCCCGGGAAGGCCAGGACGTTGTTGATCTGGTTGGGGAAGTCGGAGCGCCCGGTGGCGACCACCCTGGCGTGCCTGGCGGCCACCTCGGGGTGGACCTCCGGGGTCGGGTTGGACAGCGCGAAGACGATGGCGTCGGGCGCCATGGACGCGATGGCCGCCTCGGAGACGGTCGAGCCGGACAGCCCGAGGAAGACGTCGGCGCCGGCCAGGGCCTCCTCGGTGGAGCCGGTGTGGCCGGCCCGGTTGGTCTCGCGGGCCAGGGCCTCCTTGACCGGGTTGAGCCCTTCGCGGCCCTCGTAGATCATGCCCTTGGAGTCGGCGACCGCGATGTCGCCGATGCCGGCGCCCAGCAGGATGCGGGTGACGGCGACGCCGGACGCGCCCGCGCCGGCCACGACGGCGCGCAGGTCGCCGAGCGCGCGGCCGGTCAGGCGGGCGGCGTTGCGCAGGGCGGCCAGGGCGACGATGGCGGTGCCGTGCTGGTCGTCGTGGAAGACCGGGATGTCGAGCAGGTCACGCAGCCGGTCCTCGACCTCGAAGCAGCGCGGGGCGCTGAT
>NZ_JBSFGJ010000075.1:0-29580 GCF_053596515.1 Nonomuraea sp. NPDC001684 | reverse complement strand
GTTCGAGGACGGGCTGCGGCTCATCCTCGACGGCATGCAGGCCCGCCTCGACCGTCAGGAGACCTGCGAGGCGGGGGCCGACCAGGTGTCGCAGGCCGCCGGCGAGACCGCCCGGTAGCCGCGTTCCAGCCAGCGCACCCGGTTGGCGCCCGTGCCGTGGCTGTGCTCCTCGCCCTCGTCGCCGGCGGCCCTGGTGGCGTCGAGCAGCGCCGTCCAGTCCTGCCGGGTACGGCTCAGCGACGGCCACACGCTGCCCAGGAACGCGCCGGCCAGGCAGTCGGCCTGGAGCTCGTAGCGCCGGCTCTGCGCGCCCTTGCGCACGCCGAGAAGGCTCTGCACGTGGTGGCCGTACTCGTGGGCGACGACCTTGAACGGGTAGAGGTCGGTGCGGTCCTCGATCCAGGCGCCGGTCAGCGGGAGGACGAGGGTGTCACGGCCGATGCAGTAGAAGGCCGCCGCGTGCTCGGGCCAGGCGAACCCGCACACCTCACGCACCGGCTCGTCGTAGTAGCGGACGACGGGCTTGCGGAACGTCCGGCCGGTGCGCCTGAAATGGGCGGACCACGACTTGTCCAGGCACTTCAGAACCGCGGTGAGGTATTCGCGGCTCCTGGGGATCCCGCCTGAGCTCATCGGCGTCTCGGGGCAGGCCGACCGGGCGAGCCTCGGCGCCGCGACGGCCTCCACGGGCCCGGCCTGAAGGACGACCGTCAGCACCGACAGGGCGACGAGGGCGACGAGGGCACGCGGAGCGGGGGAGTGCACGGTGAGCAGCATAGAGCTTCCCCGACCAACGCACCCGCCCCCGCACCCCGACCAACGGACTCCGGCCAACGCACCCCGCACCCCGCCCTCGCACCCCGCCCTCGCGCCCCGCCTCCCGCCCCCGCGCCCCGTGGCCCGGTCGCCCGGTGGGGCTGTCCATCAGGGGTGACGCTGGGTGAGGGTGGTTGACTTTCGGCGTGAGTGATGCGGGATTTGTGTTGCTTGTCGGGAGTATGGCGGTCTTTCTGGGCGCGGTCGTGCAGGGGAGTGTGGGGTTCGGGCTGGGGCTGGTGGCCGCGCCCGTGCTGACGATGCTCGACCACAGCCTGATGCCCGGCGCGATCCAGGTGGTCAACATGACCCTGCCGCTGTTCACGCTGGCCGCCGAGTGGCGGCGGGTGGACTGGCGGGGGCTCGGGTTCGCGCTGCTGGGCCGGGTCCCCGGCAGCGCCGTCGGCGCCGTCATCGTCGTGTACGTCTCCGTCCAGGCGCTCGGCGTGCTGGTCGGGGTGATGGTGCTGCTGGCGGTCGGGCTCACCGCGCGTACGGTCAGCGTCGTCCGCAACGGCGCGACGATCACCGGCGCGGGCTTCGTGTCCGGGATCACCGGCACCGCCACGGGCATCGGCGGCCCGCCCCTGGCGCTGGTGTACCAGAGCGCCAAGGGGCCGCAGATCCGGGCCACCCTGGCGATGTTCTTCTTCCTGAGCGCCGCGCAGTCGATCGCCATCCTGGCGTTCGTCGGCCACCTGCCCGCCCGCGCCCTGGCCACCGGCGCGCTCCTGATCGTGCCGATGATCCTGGGCTTCCTGGCGTCCCGGCCGCTGCGCCGCCACCTGGACGGCGGCAAGGTGCGGACGGCCGTCCTGGTCGTGGCGACCGCGTCGGCGCTGGCCCTGATCGCGCAGAGCCTGCTGGCCTGATCCGCCGGGCTACTCGCCGGTCTGCCCGTCGACGGACTCGCGGATGAGGTCGGCATGGCCGTTGTGCCGGGCGTACTCCTCGATCATGTGGACGAGGATCCAGCGCAGGTGCGGGCGGCGGCCGTCCGGCCAGGGACGCTGGGCGGGCTGGTCGAGGCCGCCCGCGGCCAGCGCCTCGGCGGTCAGGGCGCGCGAGCGGGCCACCGCGTCCCGCCAGAGCGCGCGCAGCTCGTCGGGGGAGTCGTGGGCGGCGGAGTGCCAGTCCCAGTCGGGGTCGGCCGTCCAGTCGACGGTGTCCCAGGGGGCGTGCGGGTCGTTCCCGTGCAGACGGCGGGAGAACCAGTGGTCCTCGACGTAGGCCAGGTGCTTGAGCATGCCGCCGAGCGTCATCGGGGAGGCGGCGGCGGTGGCGCCGAGGCCCGCCGCGTCGAGGCCGGAGCACTTCCACTCCAGGGTGGCCCGCAGGAAGTCGAGGAAGCCCAGGAGGGTCTCGGTCTCGTCGCCCATGAAGGGCGGTTCCGGGCGTCCCTGCTCGTCGAATTCGGTCATGAGCGGGCAGTCTACCGACGGGTTCAAGCCAGGAGGACGCCCACGCGCGACGACGGCCCCCGCGGACGCGGGGGCCGATCGGCGCTCGCCTAGGCGGCTGAGAAGCTGCCCGACCCCGCCGGGACGTGGCTGCCGTGGCCGGGCCGGACCGTGACGGACGACCCGAAGCAGAACGGGTCGCCGTAGATGCGGACGACCTGATCGGTCTGGTTGTTGAGCACGTGCGCGGCGAGGGGTAGCTTCGTGCAGCCCCTGGGGTCGTTGTAGACCTCAAGGGGGAGCGTCTCGACCTGGAAGACGACCACCTGGCCGGTCGCGGCCCGGGCGGGGGCGGCCGCGACGAGCGGCGCGGTCGCCGAGGCGAGGACCAGGGGCAGGGCGGCCAGGCGAGCAGAGAAGCGCATGGGCGGGATTCCTTCCGTTTCGAGGGCTCCTCAATCCTCATGCGCCTCACACGTCACGCACAGTAACCGTAAGGTGACATTCGATCTCGCCATGAATCATGCGCCGAGCTGCTGGGCAGGTGCGTCGCCCGATGTGGTCGTCCGCGAATGGTTACTCTCCGTGATGGATCAGGGAGTGCATTCCGGGATGTCGTCGCGCAGGCCCAGGCGTCCCTCGTAGACCGCCACCTTGTTGGTGATCAGCTTGAGGCAGCCGTCGAGCTCCCGCATCCGGGCGAGCACCCGTTCCTGATGTTCGCGCAGCACCTCCAGCCGTTCTGCCTCGTTGCCGTGGCCCGCCCTGACGAGCTCGGTGTAGCGCCGGATGTCGGTCAGGGGCATGCCGGAGGCGCGCAGCCGGATGCACACGCCGAGCCAGTCGACGTCACCCTCGCTGTAGACCCGGCGTCCTGTGGCTCCCCGCTGTACGGGCTGGGCCAGCAGGCCCTCCTGCTCGTAGAACCGGAGCGTGTGCACGCTGAGCCCGGTGCGCTCGGCGACCTGGCCAATGCTCAAACCTGCCATGTCGCCCAGTTTGACCTAGAGCCGACTCTAGAACCTACGGTTCCGGGACATGAGATATCGCATCCTCGGCGGCACCGGCATCGAGGTCAGCGCCCACTGCCTCGGCACCATGATGTTCGGCTCGGCCGGCAACCCCGACCATGACGACAGCATCCGCATCATCCACGCCGCCCTCGACCAAGGGATCAACTTCGTCGACACCGCCGACATGTACTCGGCGGGCGAGTCGGAGGAGATCGTGGGCAAGGCGTTGCAGGGCAGGCGAGACGAGGTGGTGCTGGCCACCAAGGTGCACTTCCCGATGGGGGAGGGGCCCAACCGGGGCGGCAACTCGCGGCGCTGGATCGTCCGCGAGGTGGAGGCGAGCCTCAGGCGGCTGCGCACCGACTGGATCGACCTCTACCAGATCCACCGCCCCGACCACCGGACCGACATCGAGGAGACCCTCTCCGCGCTCACCGACCTGGTGCGGCAGGGCAAGATCCGCGCCTTCGGCAGCTCGGCCTTCCCGGCGCACGAGACGGTCGAGGCCTACCACGTGGCCCGGCAGCGCGGCCTGTACCGGTTCCGCACCGAGCAGCCGCCGTACAACATCCTGGCCCGCGGCATCGAGGGCGACGTGCTGCCCACGGCGCAGCGGCTCGGCATGGGCGTGCTCACCTACAGCCCGCTGGGCTGGGGTTTCCTGACCGGACGCTACCGCAAGGGACAGCAGATCGACCTGTCGCGAGGTCGCGCCGCGCGGGCGCCGGAACGGTTCGACCCGTCCATCCCGGTCAACGCGGCCAAGCTGGAGGTCGTCGAGGAGCTGGTGAAGCTGGCGGACGAGCTCGGCTGCACCCTGCCGGCCCTGGCCGTCGCCTTCGTCACGTCGCATCCGGCGGTCACCTCGGTCATTCTCGGCCCGCGCACGATGGAGCAGCTGGAGGGCTCGCTGAAGGGCGCCTCATTGTTGCTCGACGACGCCGTGATGGACCGGATCGACGAGCTCGTGCCGCCCGGCACCAACGTCTACCACCCGGTCGGCCTCTGGAGCCCCGCCCCCCTGACCGATCCCGCGCTGCGCCGCCGCCACCTGGGCGACCGCGCCGCGAGCTGACCCGGACGTCCGCCGGAGCTCGCGCGACGAGCTCCGGCGGCCGGCACCCGCCCCGGTCCCGCCACGTCGCCCGACCGGCCCCGGCCCCTGAAAGCCGGCTGCTTCTGCCGCTCCCGGCCGCCCCGGAGTCGGCCGCTTCCCGTCGCCGGCCCGCTCCCGGTCACGGAACCGCGTCCTCGTGTTTCTGGATTGTTACCGGAAACAACAAACTGCCGGACGGAAGGGTCTTCCAAAGCAGGCCGCGGCGGAATACGTTGCCGCAAACAACATTCATCCGGGCCCCTCCGGAAGAAAGGACCCTGCATCATGCGCAAGGGGATCCTCAGCCTGACCGCCGCGGCGGCGACGCTCGCCCTCGGTCTCACCGCCTGCGGGGGCGACAGCGGTCAGACCGGCACCACCTCCACCTCCTCCGCCTCGGCGACACAGGCCGCGAAGGCCGGCAAGATCGGCGTCATCCTCCCGGACAGCAAGTCGTCGGCGCGCTGGGAGACGGCGGACCGCAAGTACCTGGAAGAGGCGTTCAAGGCCGCCGGCGTCCAGTACGACATCCAGAACGCCCAGAACGACAAGACGGCGTTCCAGACCATCGCCGACCAGATGATCACCAACGGGGCCACCGTCCTGATGATCGTCAACCTGGACAGCGGCAGCGGCAAGGCCGTCATCGAGAAGGCCAAGTCGCAGGGCGTGGCCACCATCGACTACGACCGCCTGACCCTGGGCGGCGGCGCCGCCTACTACGTCAGCTTCGACAACACCAAGGTCGGCACGCTCCAGGGCGAGGGTCTGAGCAAGTGCCTGGCCGACAAGAAGGCCGACAAGCCCATCGTCGCCTACCTGAACGGCTCGCCGACCGACAACAACGCGACCCTGTTCAAGAACGGCTACGACGGCGTGCTCAAGCCCAAGTTCGACGCCGGCGAGTACGTCAAGGGCCCCGACCAGGCCGTGCCCGACTGGGACAACACCCAGGCCGGGACGATCTTCGAGCAGATGCTCACCCAGCAGCCGAAGATCGCCGGGGTGCTGGCCGCCAACGACGGCCTCGGCAACGCCGCCATCACCGTGCTGAAGAAGCAGAACCTCAACGGCAAGGTGCCGGTCACCGGCCAGGACGCCACCGTCCAGGGCCTGCAGAACATCCTGGCGGGCGACCAGTGCATGACGGTCTACAAGGCGGTCAAGAAGGAGGCCGACGCCGGGGCCAAGCTCGCCGTCGCGCTGGCCAAGGGCGAGAAGCCCACGGCGAGCGCCAGCGTCAAGGACCCCGAGACCAGTCAGGACGTGCCCTCCGAGCTGCTGGAGCCGCAGGCCATCACCTTCGACAACGTCAAGGACGTCGTGGCCGACGGTTACGTCACCAAGGAGGAGCTCTGCACCGCCGACTTCGCCAAGAAGTGCACTGAGGCCGGAATTCAATAGCATGGACGGGCGCGGCCGGGTGCCACCGGCGCGAGGCCGCGCCCCTCTTTAGGGAGCCCCATGACCCCCCTCCTCGAAGTGCGCGGGATCGACAAGAGTTTCGGTCCGGTGAAGGTGCTGCACGAGGTCGAGTTCTCCGCCTACCCCGGCGAGGTCACGGCGCTGGTCGGCGACAACGGCGCCGGCAAGTCGACGCTGGTCAAGTGCATCGGCGGCATCTACCCCATCGATTCGGGCCAGATCCTCTTCGACGGCCGCCAGGTCGCCGTCCACACCCCCCGGGACGCGGGCGAGCTCGGCATCGAGATCGTCTACCAGGACCTGGCGCTCTGCGACAACCTCGACATCGTCCAGAACATGTTCCTCGGCAGGGAACGCAAGAACGGCTTCCTGCTCGACGAGGACAGCATGGAGGAGCTGGCCGAGAAGACGCTCAGCAGCCTGTCCGTGCGCACGGTGAAGTCCATCAGGCAGCAGGTCTCCAGCCTGTCCGGCGGCCAGCGGCAGACCGTCGCGATCGCCAAGGCCGTGTTGTGGAACAGCAAGGTCGTCATCCTCGACGAGCCCACCGCGGCCCTCGGCGTGGCCCAGACGGCGCAGGTGCTCGAACTCGTGCGCAGGCTGGCCGACACGGGCCTCGCGGTCGTCCTCATCTCGCACAACATGAACGACGTGTTCGCCGTCTCCGACCGGATCGCGGCGCTCTACCTCGGCAGGATGGCCGCCCAGGTCAAGACCGCCGACGTGACGCACGCCCAGGTCGTCGAACTGATCACCTCGGGTCGCAGCGGCGAACTCGGCCTCAAGAACGGGGTCACCCCATGAGCAAGGTCAAGGAACTCCCGGGCGAGGCCATCGTCGCCGCCGCGCAGTCCCCGTCGATCGCGCACAGCGTGCGGGCGTACTGGGAGCGCGTCCGGGGCGGCGACATGGGCGCGCTGCCCGCCGTGCTCGGCCTGATCGTGCTCTGCACGGTCTTCGCCCTGGCCCGGCCCGCGTTCGTCACCTCGATCAACTTCGCCAACCTGTTCACCCAGGGCGCGAACGTCACGCTCATCGCCATGGGCCTGGTCTTCGTCCTGCTGCTGGGCGAGATCGACCTGTCGGCCGGCTTCGCCAGCGGCGTCTGCGCCGCGGTGCTCGCCGTCACGCTGGCCACCTTCGGCCTGCCCTGGTACGTCTGCGTCCTGGCCGCCATCGCCACCGGCGTGCTCATCGGCATCGTCCTGGGCACGCTGGTGGCCAAGGTCGGCATACCGTCGTTCGTGGTCACGCTGGCCGCCTTCCTGGCCTTCCAGGGCCTGGTCCTGGTGCTGGTCAACGAGGGCACGAACATCTCCGTCCGGGACAGCGTGATCGTCGCCGTCGCCAACAAGAACCTGCCGCCGCTGCTCGGCTGGATCCTGTACGCGGTGTGCGTGGCGGGCTTCGCGGCCGTGCAGCTCCTGCGGGCCAGGAACCGGTCCGCGCGCGGCCTGGTCGCCGGCCCGCTGTCGCTGATCGCGGCCCGCGTGGGCGCCCTGGCGCTGCTCGGCGGGCTCGCGGTTTACGTGCTCAACCTGGAGCGCAGCCGCAACCCCGCGCTGGTCTCGCTCACCGGCGTGCCGATCGTGGTGCCGGTGATCGTCGTGCTGCTGGTGGTCTGGACGCTGGTGCTGCGGCGCACCGCGTTCGGCCGGCACCTGTACGCGGTCGGCGGCAACACCGAGGCCGCGCGCCGGGCGGGCATCCCGGTCGACCGCATCAAGATCGCGGCGTTCGTGATCTGCTCCGCGATGGCCGCGGTCGGCGGGATCGTGGCCGCCTCCAGAGCCAGCTCGGTCGACCCGAACACGGGCGGCAGCTCGGTGCTGCTGTACGCGGTCGGCGCGGCCGTCATCGGCGGCACCAGCCTGTTCGGCGGCAAGGGGCGGGTGCTCGACGCGGTGCTCGGCGGCGCCGTGGTGGCCGTGATCGAGAACGGCATGGGCCTGATGGGCTACGGTGCCAGCGTGAAGTACCTGGTCACCGGGTGCGTCCTGCTGCTCGCCGCGGGCGTCGACGCCCTGGCGCGCAAGCGGGCGGCTGCTGCTGGTCTAAGGTGATCAGCGACCCGCAGCCCCTGAAGGAACCCCAGACGATGCGTGCCGGACCGTCCCAGGAGGACATCAGGCGCCACAATCTCGGCGCGCTGCTTCGCCATGTCCATCTGGGCGGGCCGATCTCGCGCGCCGAGCTGACCTCGAAGATGGGGCTCAACCGCAGCACCATCATGGCGCTGACGTCCGACCTCACCGCCGCCGGGCTGGTGCGGGAGGAGCTGCCGCGCGAGACCGGCCGGGCCGGCCGGCCCTCGCTGGTGGTGCGCCCGGAGTCGGCGCGCGTCTACGTGTTCGCCTTCGACGTGGGCCCCGACCGGCTCGTGGCGGCGCGGGTGGGGCTGGGCGGCGTCATCCTCGACCGCAGGGAGACCACCCGCGACCGGGGCAGGTTCGCCCTCGACGAGCTGGCCGGGGTGCTGTCGGGGTTCGCCAGGCAGATGCGGCGCAAGACGCGCGACGACACCGTGTGCGTCGGCGCCGCCGCCGCCGTGTCCGGCGGGGTGCGCAAGGGCGACGGCGTGGTGACGTTCGGGCCCAATCTGATGGCCCACGACGTGCCGTTCGGCGAGGAGCTGGGCCGCAGGCTGGGCCTCGGGCTGCCGGTCAGCGTGGGCAACGACGCCAACCTGGCGGCCCTGGCCGAGCACAGCCGGGGCCTCGGCGTGGGCGTGCGCGACCTCATCTGCCTGCACGGCGACGTGGGCATCGGCGGCGGCATCATCACCGGCGGCCACCTGCTCGGCGGCTTCGACGGCTACGGCGGCGAGGTCGGCCACATGGTCGTCAACCCCGGCGGGCGCGAGTGCTCCTGCGGCTCGCACGGCTGTCTGGAGGCCGAGGTGGGGGAGCGGGCGCTGCTGGAGCTGGCCGGCCGTTTCGGGCCCGGCCAGCACGGCCGCGACGCGGTCCGCGCCGTGGTCGACGCGGCCGACCGGGGCGACATCGTCGCGCAGGAGGCGCTGAGCCGGGTCGGCGACTGGCTCGGGCTCGGCGTGGCGAACCTGGTCAACATCTTCAACCCGGAGATGGTGATCTTCGGGGGCATGTTGCGGGAGGTCTACCTCGGCTCGGCGGCGCAGGTCCGCACCCGGCTGGCGCTGCACGCCATGGCCCCCCAGCGCGAGCACGTACGGCTGCGCACGTCGGCGCTCGGCGACCATGTGACCCTGGTCGGGGCGGCCGAGCTGGCCTTCGCCCACGTGCTGGCCGACCCGCTGGAAGTGCTGGCCAGGGTTAGCTCCTAGCGCACCCGGGCCTTGGGGGCCGTCCAGGTGTCGCAGGCGGCGGCGGAGCCGTCGCGGTAACCGCGGTTCTGCCAGTAGGCCAGGTTGCGCGGGGCTCCGTGGATCTTGCTGTAGTCCGCCCGGCGGACGGCGTCCAGCCATTCGCGCCAGGTGACGTCGGGTTTGATCGAGGTGAGCGCGGCGCTGTAGAAGACGCCGGCGAAGCACTCGGCCTGCATCTCCAGCCGGTGGCTGAGCAGGGTGCGGGCCCCCGTGGAGGCGGGCTGGTACAGGGCGTTCTGCGCGTCCAGCACGCCGGTGAGCTCCTGGACGTGGTGTCCCCACTCGTGCGCGACGGAGTGCGCGATGTTCATCCGGAACGGGTCGTCCAGGTCGTGCTTCATGACGCGGATGACGATCGTGCGCTGCACCGGGCAGTACTGCGCGCCGTTGGCGGTGATCCGGCCGCAGACCGAGTCGGCGCCGGTGGTGACGGTCACCTCGGGCGGGGTGTAGGTCAGGCCCGCGGCCGCGAACCGGCCGGCCCAGAACCGGTCGGCGCACCTGGCCATGGCCCGGTGGAAGGACTTGAGCGAGGCTGCGCTGCCCGCCCGGATGGCGGGGACGGCGCAGGCCAGGCGTTCCCGTGAGACGACCGGCGCGGCCGACAACCCCCCTCGCGCCGGGCGGCCCGCCGCGGCCGACGGAGCCGGCGACAGAAGAACCGCGATCATGCACATGGCGAGCGCCATGAGGGGAATGCGCACGATCGCGGATCTTAGAGGAGTTTGTACGAGTTTGGCTTAGCTGACCTTGCCCTTGGGGGCGGCCCAGGTGTTGCAGGAGCCCGCCGACTTGCCGGTGAAGCCGCGCTTGAGCCACCACGCGACGTTGGCGTCCGAGCCGTGGCTCAGGTCGGCCGAGGAGCGCGTCTTCACGCCGAGCGCGCTCAGATCGGCCGGGTCGTGCGTGCCCTTGAGCAGGGAGTCGAACTCCTTCTGGCTACGGCCCAGCGAGTCCCAGACGCTGCCCATGAACACCCCGGCGTAGCACTCGGCCTGCAGCTCGGTACGGCGCACCGGCTCCAGGTTCTTCGGGTTGTCCAGGACGTACTCGCCGCGCTTGTTGTGCCGGAGCATGCCGGTGAGCTTCTGGACGTGGTGGCCGTACTCGTGGGCCACCACCAGCATCAGCACCGGGTCCGACGGCTCCTCCACGACGTTCGGGCTGAGCAGGAGGGTCATCGTCTTGTTGACCGGGCAGTACAGCGCCTGCGCCTCCCCCGGGAAGCCGCCGCAGCCCGTGGGGGCGCCCAGCTTGGTGATCACCTGGAACTTCGGCTTGCTGAAGGCGAAGCCCGCCTGCTTGAGCTTGGGGGCCCAGGCCTCGTCGAGGCATTCGAGCACCGCCTCGAAGTAGACCCGAGCCTCGTCCTCGGTCCCGGACCGGACCGGCGGCTCCTCGCACGTCCTGAGCGCGAGGCGGCCGGTCTTGTAGATCGGGTTCTTCGTCAGGACCGGCTTGCTCGCCGGGGCGGCCACGGCCGCGTGGGCCGTACCGGCGACGAAAACGCTCGCCAGTGCTCCGGCAATGATCGCCAATCGGGGGGTACGCATGGGAAGGCACACTACAAAAGAGAGAGATCAAGGTAAAGCGGAAATGCCAGACGTCACTGGACGTTTCGTGCAGCCGCCGCCCACGTGTTGCACGAGCCCGGCGCGCCCCGGTTGAAGCCCCTGGTCATCCAGGCCGCCTGCGTCGGGCCCTTGCCGTGGTCGTTCTGCGGCCAGCCCTTGGCGCCGTTCTTGTAGAACCACTCCACCGTGTAGGCCCAGTCGGACTGCGTGACCAGCGGCGACTCCTTCATCGTGCTCATGAAGATGGAGGAGAAGCACTCGGCCTGGAGCTCGGAGTTGCGCGACAACTGCAGGCGCCTGGCCTTGCTCGCGGTGGACCTGGCCGTCCAGTAGTAGTTCCAGATGCCGGAGGCCTGCTGGACGTGGTGGCCGTACTCGTGGGCGACCAGGCGGGTGATGCCGAGCGGGAACGGGTTGCGGAGCTGGTCGCGGCTGATCATCAGGTACATGGTGCGGTCCGTGGAGCAGTAGACGCCGTCGGCGCCGGTGTTCCACGCGCCGCAGGGCGTCCTGACCTTCTTGGTGATGATGCGCAGGCGCGGCTTGGTGAACGGCAGCCCCGCCTTGCGGAACTGGGCCGCCCACGTCTTGTTGAGGCAGTTCGTGACCCGGGTGAGGTAGCGGCGGTAGGCGATCATGCTGCCCGCGGGCAGGTCGCCGGGCTCGCAGTTCACGTCCACGAGCTTGCCGGTCTTGTACAGCGGGTTGGCCGTGGCCAGTGTCCTGCCGCCGGAGGTGGCCGGCCCCTTGCTCTTGGCGGTCGCCTTGGCCGGCGGCGAGGCGACCTGCTGCGCCTCGTTGATCGGCGAGCGCTCGGTCGAGGTCGTGGCGACGTCGGCGAGCACGAGCACCAGGGAGGCGGCGGCCAGGGCGAGCGCGATGGCCGCGCCGACCAATGCCGCGACCTTACCTTTAGGGACGGAGTTCATATGTCCTGCAAGACTAGGTCAAGATCTGACATAGGTGGGCGGATTTGACTCGATGGAGTCAGCGAGACGTCGGCGAACTAGACTCTTCTGCGTCGTCGAAAAGGAACAGACGGCGAACGAGGCAGAGGGGAGTCGCATCCGTGAGCGGGTTGCTGGGCTCGATAGAGGGACCGCACGACGTCAAACGGCTCGCTGTTGAGGAGCTGCCGCGGCTCGCGGGGGAGATCCGTGACCTGCTCGTCGACGCCTGCGCCAGGTTCGGCGGCCACCTCGGGCCGAACCTGGGCGTGGTCGAGCTCACCATCGCCGTCCACCGCGTCTTCGACTCCCCGCGCGACCCGGTCATCTGGGACACCGGCCACCAGGCGTACGTGCACAAGCTGCTCACCGGCCGCGCGGCCGGCTTCGAGGCGCTCAAGCAGGAGGGCGGCCTGTCCGGCTACCCGAGCCAGACCGAGTCCGAGCACGACTTCGTCGAGAACTCCCACGCCTCCACCGCGCTGTCCTACGCCGACGGCCTGGCCAAGGCGTTCAAGCTGCGCGGCGAGCGCGAGCGCACGGTCGTCGCGGTGATCGGCGACGGCGCGCTCACCGGCGGCATGGCCTGGGAGGCGCTGAACAACATCGCCGCGATCAAAGACCTGCCCGTCGTGATCGTGGTCAACGACAACGGCCGCTCCTACTCCCCGACCATCGGCGGCCTGGCCTCCCACCTGTCCTCGCTGCGCGTCAACCGCCGCTACGAGGACATGCTCGAATACGTCAAGGACAAGCTCGGGAACGTTCCCGTCCTCTACGACGCCCTCCACGGCTTCAAGAAGGGCGTCAAGGACGTCCTGGCCCCGCAGGTCATGTTCGAGGACCTCGGCCTGAAGTACGTCGGCCCCATCGACGGCCACGACGAGCAGGCCATGGAGGCGGCGCTGCGCAAGGCCCGCGCCTTCCGCGGCCCGGTCATCGTCCACGCCCTCACCCAGAAGGGCCGCGGCTACACCCCCGCCGAGAACCACGACGAAGACCAGTTCCACTCGCCCGGCGCCTTCGACCGCGCCACCGGCGCCGAGAAGCCCAAGCCGCGCATCTGGACCAACGTCTTCAGCGAGGAGCTGGTCAGGCTCGGCAAGGAGCGCGAGGACCTGGTCGCCATCACCGCGGCCATGCTCCACCCCACCGGCCTCAACGCCTTCGCCGACGCCTTCCCCGACCGCATCTACGACGTCGGCATCGCCGAGCAGCACGCGCTCACCAGCGCCGCCGGCCTGGCGCTCGGCGGCCTGCACCCGGTCGTGGCCGTCTACGCCACCTTCCTCAACCGGGCCTTCGACCAGCTCCTGATGGACGTCGCCCTGCATCGGCTGCCGGTCACCGTCGTCCTCGACCGGGCCGGCGTCACCGGCGACGACGGCGCCAGCCACAACGGCATGTGGGACCTGTCGATCCTCCAGGTCGTGCCCGGCCTGCGGATCGCGGTGCCGCGCGACGGCGACCGCGTCACCGAGCTGCTGCGCGAGGCCGTGGAGGTCACCGACGGGCCGACCGTGCTGCGCTTCCCCAAGGGCCCGGTGGCCGAGCCACTTGAGTCCGTGGGCCGCCTGGGCGAGATGGACCTGCTGCGGGCCGCCGAGGGCGAGCCGGACGTGCTGCTGGTGGGCGTCGGCCCGATGGCGCACGTGTGCATGGAGGCGGCCGTCCTGCTCGACGCGCAGGGCATCTCGGCCACCGTGGTCGACCCGCGCTGGGTCAAGCCGCTCGACGAGGCGCTGACGCTGGCCGCCGGCGCCCACAAGCTGGTCGCCGTGGTCGAGGACAACGGCCGCGTGGGCGGCGTGGGCGACGCCGTGGCCCGCCTGCTCCGCGACGCCGACGTCGACGTCCCGGTGCGCACCTTCGGCATCCCGCAGGAGTTCCTCGACCACGCCAAGCGGGCCGCGATCCTCGGCCGCATCGGCCTGACCGGCCAGGACCTCGCGCGCCAGATCACCGAGGCCGTCGCGAAGCGGACCTCCCGCGTGGAGCAGCCGGTCCGCCGTTGAGCACCCGGCGGACCACGGCGGTGATCGCCAGCATGACGACCACCGCCGCGGCCGCCGCCGGCAGCAGCAGGCCCGCCTCCCGCCGCGCCATCTGCCCGGCCACCGCCCCCAGCACGACGTACGTGCTCACCCACGCCGTGCTGCCCAGCAGGGCCCACGGCATGAACCGGCGGTAGGGCATGCCCACCGCGCCCGCCAGGGCCGGCGTCAGCGCGTGCACCACCGGCAGGAAGTAGGCCAGGGCCAGCGCCCAGCCGCTACGCCGCAGGATCTGCTCCGCCCGGCTCCAGCGCTCCTCGCCGACGCGCCGGCCGAGCCTGCTGTCGCGCAGGCGGGGGCCGTACCGGCGGCCCAGGCGGTGGCCGCCCGTCGCGCCCAGGAGGCAGGCCAGCACGCCGGTGCCGATCAGGGCCAGCGTCTCCGGCACGCCGCCCGACGTGGCGCCCGCGACGATCAGCAGGCCGTCGCCCGGCGTGATCAGGCCGATCCCGACCGAGGCGTCCAGGGTCAGGAAGACCAGGACGAGCGCCAGCACCACCGCCACGTCCTGACCGGCCAGCGTGTCCAGCAGGTCGTCCACCATGATGCGGGTCCGCTACCCCCGACGAGGCGCTTCACCGGCCGCCGCGGCCCGAGCGCATGATCACGGAGGGTCTGGGAAGGATCGCTGATCGTGGACATCTTTCGCACGAAGAGCGTCGAACAGTCGATCCGCGACACCGAGACTCCCGAGCATCAGCTGCGTAAACGCCTGACCGCCATGGACCTGATGGTGTTCGGCATCGGCGTGATCGTCGGCACCGGGATCTTCGTGCTCACCGGCCAGGTGGCCAAGGAGGTGGCCGGGCCGGCGGTCGCGGTCTCGTTCGTCGTGGCGGCCGTCGTGTGCGGACTGGCGGCGCTGTGCTACGCCGAGTTCGCCTCGACGATCCCCGTGGCCGGGTCCGCCTACACCTTCTCCTTCGCCACCCTCGGCGAGTTCCCCGCCTGGGTGATCGGCTGGGACCTGATCCTGGAGCTGGCGCTGGCCGCGGCCGTGGTGTCGGTCGGCTGGTCGGGCTACTTCGCCTCGATGCTCGACTCCGTCGGCATCCACCTGCCGGCCTCCATCGCGGGCGACGATCCCGTGGTCAACGTGCCCGCGGTGGCCATCGTGCTGATCCTCACCGCGATCCTGGTGGCCGGCATCAAGATCTCCTCGCGGGTCAACCTGATCCTGGTGATCACCAAGATCACGGTGGTGCTGCTGGTCATCGTGGCGGGGCTGTTCTTCGTCAAGGCCGCCAACTACACGCCCTTCATCCCCGAGCCGGTGGCCTCGCCGCGGGTCGAGGGGCTGAAGGCGCCGCTGATCCAGGTGCTGTTCGGGGTCACGCCCGTCGCGTTCGGCGTGATCGGCATCTTCTCGGCCGCGGCGATCGTGTTCTTCGCCTTCATCGGCTTCGACATCGTGGCCACCGCCGCCGAGGAGACCGTGCGCCCGCAGCGCGACGTGCCGCGCGGCATCATCGGCTCGCTGGCCGTCTGCACGATCCTCTACGTCGCCGTCTCGCTGGTCGTGGTCGGCATGCAGCCGTACAAGCAGCTGAGCACGAGCGCGCCGCTGTCGGACGCGTTCACCGCCGTCGGCCATCCCTGGCTGGCCGCCATCATCAGCGTGGGCGCCATCGCCGGTCTGACGACCGTGGTGCTGGTGCTGCTGCTCGGGCAGACCCGGGTGTTGTTCGCCATGTGCCGCGACGGCCTGCTGCCGCGCCGGCTGGCCGTCGTCCACCCGACCTTCGGCACGCCCGCCAGGCTCACCGTCCTCATCGGCCTGGTGACCATGGCGCTGGCCGGGTTCGTGTCGTTCGGGGAGCTGGCCGAGCTGGTCAACATCGGCACGCTGTTCGCGTTCATGGTGGTGTCCGTCGGCGTGATCGTGCTCCGGCGCACCCGGCCGGACCTGGAGCGGGCCTTCCGGGTGCCGATGGTGCCGCTGCTGCCGATCCTGTCGGTGCTGGCCTGCCTCTACCTGATGCTCAACCTGCCGCTGGAGACCTGGCTCAGGTTCGTCGTCTGGATGATCATCGGGGTGGTCGTCTACTTCGCCTACGGCTACCGGCACAGCAGGCGGGGCGCCGTGCCCGGCCGGTGACGCGCGAGAGGGGCGGGCCGGCCGCCCGCCCCCCTCACCCGCTCAGATCGCCAGGAGCGTTCCGAGGCCCGCCTTCATCGTGCAGGCGTTGGTGTAGACCTTGCCCCACTGGACGGTCTTGCCGTACCACTTGCCGAGGATCATGACGGCGCGCGGCTCCACCTCCTTGCCGCAGGCCGCGGCCGCCTTCGGCGAGACGTTGATCTTGGCCGGGTCGCCCTTCACCTTGCGCAGGAGCTCGCAGGCGGCGTGGGCGGAGGGGTGGGTGCCGCCGTCGGGGCTGCAGTTGAGCCAGGCGCCCTTGGTGGGGCCGTTCTTCACTGCCACGGTGACCTTGAGGACGACCTTGGGGGTGGGGGGCGCCGCCGCCAGGGAGGGCGACGACGCGCCCAGCACGAGGGCTCCGCACAGAGCGATCGTGCCGACTGCTCGCATCATGGTTACTCTCCGTTCGTAGGACGGCACAGTACGCTACGGCGAAGGCGGCCATGACGTACGGAGACCCGCCGGGCGGGCCTCCGTAAAATCACGCGGGCAGCGAGGCCACACCGGGCGGAAGGAACCGGGGCTGGGCGATCCCCGACCTGTCCAGATAAGGCGTGATGCCACCCAGATGGAACGGCCAGCCGGCGCCCAGGATCATGCACAGGTCGATGTCCTGCGGCCCGGCGACGACGCCCTCGTCCAGCATGATCCGGATCTCCCGGGACAGCGCCCCGAGCACGCGCTCGCGGACCTGCTCGGCCGTGGACGGCGACGTGCCGCCGGCGAACAGGGCCACCGCCTCCGGGTCGAGCGAGAAGTCCGGACGGTAGACGCCCGGCTTGCCCGAGGCGACCAGCTTGGCCATGTTCTCCGAGACGCCGAACCGCTCGGGGAAGGCCGCGTGCAGCGTCTCGGCGACGTGCAGGCCGACGGCCGGGCCGACGAGCTGCAGCAGCGCGAACGGCGTCATCGGCAGCCCCAGGCCGTCGAGCGCGTGCTCGGCGACCTCCAGCGGCGTGCCCTCGTCCACGGCGGCCACGACCTCGCCCATGAAGCAGGTCAGCAGCCGGTTGACCACGAACGCCGGCGCGTCCTTGACCAGCACGGACGACTTCCGCAGCGACTTGCCCACCGCGAACGCCGTGGCCAGCGTGGCGTCGTCGGTCGAGGCGCCCCTGATGATCTCCAGCAGCGGCATCACGGCGACCGGGTTGAAGAAGTGGAACCCGACCAGCCGCTCGGGGTGCGCCAGCCCGGCGCCCATCTCGGTGAGCGAGAGCGAGGAGGTGTTGGTGGCGAGCACGCACTCGGCCGACACCACGGCCTCGACCTCGGCGAACACCTGCTTCTTGACCGCCATGTCCTCGAAGACGGCCTCGATGACGAAGTCGGCGTCGGCGAAGGCGTCCTTGGTCAGGGAGCCGGTGACCAGGGACTTGATCCGGTTGGCCTGGTCGGCCGAGACGCGGCCCTTGCCCAGCAGCTTGTCGACCTCGGCGTGCACGTACCCCACGCCCTTGTCCAGGCGGGACTGGTCGAGGTCGGTCAGCACGACCGGGACCTCCAGGCGGCGGGCGAACAGCAGCGCCATCTGCGAGGCCATCAGCCCGGCGCCCACGACGCCGACCTTGGTGACCTTGCGGGCCAGCGACCTGTCCGGCGCGCCGGCTGGACGCTTGGCCCGGCGCTGGACCAGGTCGAAGGAGTAGAGCCCGGCCCGCAGCTCGTCGCCCATCAGCAGGTCGGCCAGCGCCTGCGTCTCGGCGGCGAAGCCCTCGTCGCGCGAGGCGGTCGCGGCCAGCGCGATCAGGTCGAGCGCCCGGTAGGGGGCGGGGGAGGCGCCGCGCAGCTTCATGTCCACCAGGAAGCGCGCGTCGGCGACGGCCTTGTCCCAGCCGTCGTGCTCCTGCCGCTCGACGGCGACCTCGCCCTTGACCACGCGGGCGGCCCAGCGCAGCGACTCCTCCAGGAAGTCGGCCGGCTCGAACATCGCGTCCGCGACGCCCAGCTTGTACGCGTCCGCGCCCTTGATCATGCGGTTCTGCGACAGCGGGTTCTCGATGATCAGCTTGATCGCGTTCGCCGGGCCGATCAGGCGGGGGAGCAGCTGCGTGCCGCCCCAGCCGGGCACCAGGCCGAGGAAGCACTCGGGCAGCGCCACCGCGGGCACGCCGGAGGAGATCGTCCGGTACGCGCAGTGCAGCGCGATCTCCAGGCCGCCGCCCATGGCCGCGCCGTTGACGAACGCGAACGTCGGGATCGGCAGCTCGCCCAGCCTGCGGAAGACGTGGTGGCCCAGCGCGCCGATGGCCTCGGCCTCCTCGCGGGAGGCCACGGCGGCCGCGCCCTTGAGGTCGGCGCCGACGGCGAAGATGAACGGCTTGCCGGTGACGCCCACGGCGGCCAGGTCGGTGCGCTCCGCGATCCGCGACAGGGCCTCCTCCAGCGCGAACAGGCCGTGCGGGCCGAAGGTGTTGGGCTTGGTGTGGTCGAAGCCGTTGTCCAGGGTGATCAGGGCCATCGTGCCGGCGCCGCCGGGCAGCGGCACGTCGCGCACGAGGGCCTTGGTGACGACCTCGTCGGTGTTGCGCCCGCTCAGCAGCGCGCGCCAGGTCTCGATGTCGCTCATGCCAGGTTCTCCCAGATCACAGTGCCGCCCATGCCCATGCCGACGCACATGGTGGTGATGCCGTACCGCACGTCGGGCCGCTCGCCGAACTGGCGGGCGAGCTGCGTCATGAGCCGCACGCCCGAGGAGGCCAGCGGGTGGCCGAAGGCGATCGCGCCGCCGTAGGGGTTGACGCGCTGGTCGTCGTCGGCGATGCCGAAGTGCTCCAGGAAGGCCAGCACCTGGACGGCGAACGCCTCGTTGATCTCGAACAGGCCGATGTCGCCGATGGACAGCCCGGCCAGCCGCAGCGCCCGCTCGGTGGACGGGATCGGGCCCACGCCCATCACCTCGGGGTCCACGCCCGCGAAGGCGTAGGAGACCAGGCGCATCTTCGGCGTCAGGCCCAGCTCGCCGGCGACCTCGCGGGCGGCCACGATGCAGCCGGTGGCGCCGTCGTTGATGCCGGAGGAGTTGCCCGCGGTGACGTTGCCGTGCGGGCGGAAGGGCGTCTTGAGCGCGCCCAGCGCCTCCATCGTGGTGCCGGGGCGCGGCGCCTCGTCCTCGGCGGCCAGGCCCCAGCCCTTCTCGGCCGTCCGGACCGCGGTGGGCACGAGGTCGGGCTGGATCTTGCCGTCGGCGTACGCCTTGGCCGCCTTCTCCTGCGAGAGCACCGCGTAGGCGTCGGCGCGCTCCTTGGAGATCGACGGGTAGCGGTCGTGCAGGTTCTCGGCGGTCATGCCCATGACCAGCGCGCTCGGGTCGACCAGCTTCTCCGACAGGAACCGCGGGTTGGGGTCCACGCCCTCGCCCATGGGGTGGCGGCCCATGTGCTCGACGCCGCCGGCGATGGCCACGTCGTAGGCGCCGAAGGCGATGCCGCCCGCGACCGTGGTGACCGCGGTCATCGCGCCCGCGCACATGCGGTCGATCGCGTAGCCGGGGACGCTCTTGGGCAGTCCGGCCAGCACCGCCGCCGAGCGGCCGATGGTCAGGCCCTGGTCGCCGATCTGGGTCGTCGCGGCGATGGCCACCTCGTCCACGCGCTCGGGAGGAAGACCGGGGTTGCGCCGGATGAGCTCGCGGATGACGCGGACGACCATGTCGTCGGCGCGGGTCTCCGCGTACAGTCCCTTCGGCCCTGACCTGCCGAAGGGCGTGCGTACGCCGTCGACGAACACGACGTCACGAGAGGAAGGCACGGATTCGCTCCTCGTTCTTGGATGGGGTTCCGCGCCTATGCTACTCGTCGGTAACCACCCCGCAGACGAGGGCGGCGGTCAGCAGCGCGTAAACGATCGGCATGGGCGGTTCCCAGAGATGGGCGCGGGCTCCGAGCAGGGCGGCGACCGCCACGGCCGCGCCCGTCCAGAGCGCCGCGCCCCCTCGTGGACGCGCGCCCCGGCCGGGATCCCACGGATCGCCAGGTGATCCTCCCGGACGACCGGCGCGCGCCACTATCCCCAGGGCGTCCCGTGCCCACCAGATGAGGAACGACACCCCCGCGGCCAGGCCGATCACCATGGCGGCCTCGACGGCCCAGCTCAGGGCGTCGGCGAAGGCGTACAGAGCGGCCGCCCTGAACTGGCCTGGAGAGGTGGCGCCGAGCAGCAGCAGCACGGCCCAGCCGGACGCGACGCCGAGCCGGCTCAGCGGACGCCGCCGGGCCGAAGGTGGCACGGCGAACAGTTCGCGCTCGCGCCGGCGCACCAGGCGCGCCCGCGCGCCCCACACCAGTTGGGTGACCACAAGGACGGGCAGCGCGATCGCGAACACCGCCAGCGAGAGCACGGCGAGCGGTAACGTCTGCTCTCTGGTCGGCGCGCGGTCGGCCAGCACCTGTGACGTGGCCAGCAGCGCGATCGAGCCGGCGAGCGCGACGAAGACGGCCCGGCGGGCGGTCCGGGCGGCGGTGCGCAGCCCGGCCAGCGCCTCGGCGCCTGGAGGGGGCGCCATCTCGGTCAGAAGCATGGACGTCATGATGGCGTCACGGACCGTAGTGACGCCGTGGATTCGCGCGCATTGCATGGAGCCCTCGCCGGACGCGTCCGCCGGAGGCTGCTATGGGGTGAAATTTGCGACACGCCGTATATACGGCGGATTATCAGTATGCTGCGCGTCACACCAGAGGGGGCCGCGCTCTGCGAGGGGCGCGCGGGGGTGCGTCCTGTGCGGGCGCGCGTAGAGGGGGGCGCGTGAGCGAGGGCCGGAGAGCGCCGGAACGGCCGCAGCATCGCCCCGACCGCCGCCCCGATCAGCGCCCCGACCGTCGCCTGGACCGGCCTCCGGGGCCTGCGCGGCGGATCACGCCGATGGCGTGGGTGAGCATGGCGCTGACGTTCGTGCTGGTCGTCGTCACGCTGGGCGGGTACGCGTACTACCGCAGCATCTTCGCCGACATCCCGATCCTGCCGCCCGTGGAGGCCGGGTCGCGGCCGCCCGAGACCGGCGCGCTCAACGTGCTGCTCGTCGGCTCGGACTCGCGCGAGGGCGACAACAAGAAGTACGGCGCGAAGTCGCAGGGCCTCGGCGAGCGCACCGACACGATCATGGTGTTGCACATCTCCCCGGACCGGGACAAGGCCACCATGATCAGCTTCCCGCGGGACACCATGGTCATGATCCCGCAGTGCCGGAGCCGCACCGGCACGATGCTGGCCGGCGGGCTGCGCCAGATCAACTCCGCCTTCAACGACGGCGGCATCAACTGCACGGTCCGCACGCTGGAGTCGCTCACCAACATCAAGATCAACCACATCGTGAAGGTGGACTTCACCGGCTTCAAGGGCATCGTCGACGCTCTCGGCGGCATCGAGATCTGCCTGCCCAAGGCGGTCAACGACCCCAAGGCCAAGCTCGTGCTCAGCGCGGGCAAGCACGTCGTCAAGGGCGAGCAGGCCCTCGGGTACGTGCGCACCCGCTACGCCCTCGGCGACGGCAGCGACCTCGGCCGCATCCAGCGCCAGCAGGTCTTCCTCACCAAGGTGCTGGACAAGATCACCGATGGCGGGCTGCTCACCGACCCCGCCAAGCTCAACGCGTTCCTGCGGGCCGGGGTCAAGGCCGTCTCCCTGGACAGCGAGCTCGCGCAGCCGGACCGGATGCTGGAGATCGCCAGAAGCGTCCAAGGGCTGACCGCCAAGGAGCTCAAGGGCATCACCGTGCCGGTGGAGGCGTACCCGGCCGACAAGAACCGGGTGCAGCTCAAGCAGCCGGACGCGCGCAACTTCTTCGAGGCCGTGCGCTCCGACGTCAACGTGACCCCGCCCTCGGCGGCCGCCAAGCCGAAGGTCGAGAACGGGCAGGTGCGCGTCCAGGTGCTCAACGGCACCACCGAGCTCGGCAAGGCCGGTCAGGTGGCCGACGAGCTGGCCGACCAGGGGTTCGCCGTCGTCCAGGTCGGCAACGCCGCGCCGGTGGCCACCACGTCGATCCGGTACGCGAAGAAGGATGCCGACAACGGCGCCGTCTACGGGGACGCCGTGGCCGCCCGGCTGTCGAAGGACAAGCGCACGCCGGTGGCGGGCAAGGTCGCCCCGGTGAACCCGAAGCCGTACGCGACCAAGGTCACCCCGCTGCCCGACGGGCCGATCGTGCAGCTCGTCATCGGGGCCGACTGGCCGGGCGTGCGGGTGGCGTCGGCGATCCCGGGCTCGCTCAAGGACAAGGTGGTCGACTCCACCACGAACCCCTGCCTGTGACCCGGCCGGCGGGTTAGAGGTCCTCGGCCAGCAGCAGATCGACCAGGCCGGGGAAGCGGGCGTCGAGGTCGTCGCGGCGCAGCCGGATGAACAGCTTGCGGCCCTCCGGGCGCTGGCAGATGACGCCGGCCTCGCGCAGCACCCGCCAGTGGGCGGTCAGCGTCGACTTCGGCACGTCGGCCACGACCTCGCCGCAGAACAGCTCGTCCCCCGAGGCCAGCGCGCGCACGATCTTGGCGCGTACGGGATGGCCGAGCGCGGCGAGCACCTCCACCAACTGGATCTGGTCACGCGACGGGTGCAGCATGCCGCCATTGTACGGATAACACGAACGGTGATTTGACGGACATTGTTCGTATGTACGAAGATTACGTACTCATCCGGGTTCGAGGAGGCTCCTGTGTTCGATGTCGCCGTGGTGGGTGGCGGGCCCGTGGGCATGTTGCTCGCCGCCGAGCTGGGCCTGCAGGGGGTGCGGCCGCTGGTGCTCGAACGGCTCGCCGTGCCGACCGGCCAGTCCAAGGCCGGGACGCTGCACGCGGGCACGGCTCGGAGTCTGGACCGGCGCGGGCTGCTGGAGGCGGTGGGGCGGTCCACGTACGGGAGCGTGAGCTTCCACTTCTCCGGCATGTTCGGGCTCGACCTCGGCGCGGTCTCGGACGGCGGCCCGAGCATCGTGGGCAGCCCGCAGGCGTGGGCCGAGCAGGTGTTCGCCCGCCGCGCGGCGGCCCTGGGCGCGGAGATCCGGCGCGGCCAGGAGGTCACCGGCCTGGAGCAGCGGGACGACCACGTCGCCCTGACCGTGAACGGCCGCGAGCTGACCGCCCGGTACGTCGTCGGCGCCGACGGCGCGCGCAGCGTCGTGCGCAAGGCCGCCGGCATCCCGTTCACCGGCGCCGGGGCCCGCGTCGCCGCGCTCATGGGCGACGTGCGGCTGCTCGACCCGTACACGGTGCCGCCGGGCTACACGCGTACGCCGCGGGGCTGGGCCATCGTCTGGCTCGACCCCGCCGGGCACAGCCGCGTCACCACCTACGACTTCCGCGCGCCGCACGCCGACCGGGAGGCGCCCGTCGCGATCGAGGAGCTCCAGGAGGCGGCCGAGCACATCCTCGGCGTCCCGGTCCCGATGGCCGGCGCGCGCAACCTGTCCCGGTACGGCGACGCCGCCCTGCAGGCCGAGACCTACCGCGCGGGCCGCGTCCTGCTGGCCGGGGACGCCGCGCACGTGCACTTCCCGTGGGGCGGCCAGGGGCTCAACACCGGCCTGGGGGACGCCTTCAACCTGGGCTGGAAGCTGGCCGCCGAGGTGCGCGGCGAGGCCCCCGCCGGGCTGCTGGACAGCTACCACGCGGAGCGGCATCCGGTCGGCGCGCGGGTGTTGTGGAACGTCCGGGCCCAGAGCGCGCTGGCCCACCCCGACCCGGCCGTCGACCCGCTGCGCGAGCTGTTCGCCGAGCTGATGCGGTTCGACCAGGTCAACGAGTACCTGAGCGGGATGATCGCCGGGGTGGACACCGCCTACGACGTGGGCGTGCCCGGAGCCGGGCGGATGGCTCCCGACCTGGCGGTCAAGACGGCCGGCGGCGTGGTGCGCACCGCGGAGCTGCTGCGCGGCGGCCGGGCGCTGCTGCTGGACCTCGGCGGGCGCGACGACCTGGTGGCGGCGGCCGCTCCGTGGGCGGACCGGCTGGAGATCGTGCGGGGCGGCGCGGAGCACGACGCCGAGGCGCTGCTCGTGCGTCCCGACGGTTACACGGCCTGGACGTCGGAGGCGCGGGGGCATCCGCTGGAGGCGGCGCTCGCCCGCTGGCTGGGGCGAATGTGACGCAGAGTAACTTTAGGGAAACATGTGAAATATCCGGACAAGTCTGTTAAGAAAGGTCGCGGTCCGTATTCAGAGCTAGAGAGGTTCCATCGTGGCGCGCGACGAGAACGACAGGCCGTACGAGGATGGGCAGGGTAAACCGTTAAACCCGGAGCTGACCGGAGACGTGCTGTCCCCCCGGTGGAGCACCGAGGACACCGACGAGCAGCCCGCGATCCAGGTCTCCGGCAACGAGACCTACATCCTCCCGGCTGGCCAGGCCGCGCAGCCCGTCGAAGCCCCGGCGACCCCCGCGCCTCCCGCGGCCCCGGCCGACGCGCCGCACGACGTGCTCGACGGCCCCAGCGGCCCGCACGACGTCCTGGACGGGCCGAGCGGGTCCCACGAGGCCCTGAGCGGGCCGCACGAGACGCTGGCCGGGCCCTACGAGGGCCTGAGCGGGCCGCACGCCGTCGTGGAGGCGGACGGCCCCGACGTTCCAGGCGCAGATCGCGCGGCCGACGACGACCTGCCCTACCTGCCGCTGGATCAGGGCTACAAGCCCGACGGCGACGACGACGCGGGTGAGACCCGGCGCGGCTTCCTCGGCTCCGGCTGGACCGACGACGCCGACGACCGCCGGGGCGGCGCCGGGCGCGATGGCGAGGTGCGCCGGCGTACCAGGGTGCTGGTGCTGGCGGCCGCCGCGGTGGTGCTGGTCGGCGCCGGGGCGGGCTGGCTGCTCACCGGCACCTCCTCCGACGACCCGTGCGGGGTCGGCGCCTGCGCCGGCGCGAGCCAGGTCACCGCCCCGCCGCAGAGCGCGCTCCCGGAGGAGACCGAGTCCGCCCCCGAGCCCGAGGAAACGGACACCGCCGAGCCGACCGTGTCCGAGACCGTAACCCCCACCCCCGTGGCCCGCCGCCCCCGTCCCACCCGCGAGCCGTCGGCGCGGCCCACCGCCACCCGCGAGAGCCGTCCGACGGCCACGCCCGACGAGAAGGTCACCCACGGCCCGCAGGACGGGATGAACGAGACCTCCGACGGGACCCCCGAGGACTCGGCCGAGGAGTCGGCGAAGGCGCCCGCCACCAGGCAGCCGGAGCGGCAGGAGAGCGCACCCCCCACCCAGGCTCCGCCCGCGCAGCAGGAGCAGCCCGCCCCCGCGCCGAGCGAGAAGAAGGGCCTGTTCGACATCCTGTTCCCCTGGGCGTGAGGGTCCCGTCGCCGTCCTGGTGAGCGCGGTGCCGCGAGTTGTGTCGCCGCCGTCGGCGGGCGTGCGAGGATGCGGAGCCAGGTCGTCGTCTGGCAGACTTGGAAACCGCTTTCCGGGAGGTCTCGTGGTCACGCTTGAGGACGTCGCCAAACAGGCCGGCGTCTCCCTCGCCACCGCCTCGCGGGTGCTCAACGGCAGCACCCGCCAGGTGGGCGCGACCCTGCGGGCCCGTGTCGAACGGGCCGCCGACGAGCTCGGCTACCGCGCCAACATCGCCGCCCAGACGCTGGCCCGGGGGGCGAGCAACGTCATCGGCATCGTCGTCCACGACCTGACCGACCCCTACTTCGCCGCGCTGGCCGACGGCGCGATGCGGGCCGCCGCCACCGAGGGCATGCTCGTCATGGTGGGCACCACCCACCGCGACCCCGAGCAGGAGATCGCCTACGTCGCCACCATGAACGCCCAGCGCGTGCGCGCCGTGCTGCTGGTCGGCTCGCGGGTCGCCGACCCCGCCGTGACCGGGCGGCTGCGCGAGGAGCTGGCCCGCTACCAGGAGGGCGGCGGACGGGCCGCGTGCGTCGGCCAGGACCTGCTCGGCGTGGACACCGTCGCGCCCGCCAACCGGGCCGGCGCCGCGGCCCTGGCCCGCGCGCTGGCCGGGCTCGGGCACACCCGCTTCGCCGTGCTGGCCGGGCCGCCCCACCTGGTGACCGCCGCCGACCGGTGCGAGGGGTTCACGCAGGCGCTGCGGGAGCTGGGCCTGCCCGAGCCCGTCGTGGTCCACGGGCCGTTCGACCGCGACGGCGGCTACCGGGCCGCGACCGAGATCGGCGCGGCGACCTGCGTGTTCGCGGTCAACGACGTGATGGCCGTGGGCGCGCTGGCCGCCTGCCGCGAGCGCGGGATCCGGGTGCCCGAGGACGTCTCGGTGGCCGGGTTCGACGACATCGTCACGCTGCGTGATCATGTGCCGGCGCTGACGACCGTGCGGCTGCCGCTGACGGACATGGGGGCGCGGGCCCTGGAGCTCGCGCTCGGCCGCGAGGACGCCGCCGCCCCCGTGGTCGAGCACGTCGCGGGCGAGGTCGTGCTGCGGGAGAGCGTCAGGAGGATGGCGTGAGCGTGACGGGCGCGGAAGCCGGGGTGACGGCGTGAAGCTTGCGGTCAGCACGTTGGGGATGCCGGGGGAGGGGCTGGAGCGGGCGGCCGGGATCGCCGTCGCGCACGGCTGCCAGGGGCTTGAGCTGCGGCTGCATCCGGACACCGGCGTCCATGCCGGGCTCACCGCGCGGGAGCGGCGCGCGGTGCGGGAACGGGTGGAGCGGGCGGGGCTGGAGATCGCCGCCCTGGCTGGATATGTCGGCATCTGTGAGCCGGGACCGGACGCGCCGGTCGCCGACGCGCTCCTCGCCGACCTGCGGCTGGCCGCCGACCTGGGCGCGCCGGGCGTGCGGGTGTTCCCGCGCGGCGACGATCCGGCGGTCGGCGCCCGCCGGCTGAGGTCTGTGGCCGGTACGGCCGCCGCCCTCGGCGTACGCGTCCTGGTCGAGACGCACGACCGGATGCCCACCGGCGCGGCCGTGGCCGGGCTGCTGGCCGAGGCGGGCCGCCCCGAGGTCACCGGCGCGCTGTGGGACCTGCTGCACCCCTGGCGGCACGGCGAGTCCCCGGCCGCCACGCTGGCCGCGCTCGGCCCCTCGCTCGCCTACGTGCAGGTCAAGGACGCCGTCTCGGCCGAGGACACCACCCCGGTCCCGATGGGGACGGGCTCGGTCCCGCTGGAGGAGGCCGGCGACCTGCTGCGCGCGGCCGGGTACGCCGGATGGGTCTCGCTGGAGTGGGAGCGCACCTGGTACCCGGACGTGGCGCCGGTCGAGGAGATCCTGCCGGGCGCGGTCGCCTGGGTGCGACGGTTCACCGCTTAGATAGGGGAATGCCCCTTAACAAGAACAAAGTCCTCGTGGTCGGCATGGACGGCCTGCGCTTCGACCGGCTCGTCGCCCTGGCCCCGCCGGTCCTGTCGTCACTGATGGCCTCCGGCGCGTACGGCACCAGCCGGCTCCCGTACGGCGAGGCGGCGGCCCCCAGGACGGAGTCGCCCGGCGAGGTCGTGCCCAAGGCTCCGGAGCCGCCGGCGGCGGGCCGCGTGATCAGGTCGCGCACGGACTCGGGCCCCGGCTGGTCGTCGATCGCCACGGGCGCCTGGCCCGACAAACACGGCGTCGTGGACAACAGCTTCACCAGCCCCCAGTTCACGAAATTTCCGGACTTTTTGAGTCGTGCGAAGAATGCCCGCCCCGACCTCGTGACCGCCGCCTTCCTCTCCTGGGCCGCCCTCGGCGAGCACGGCGCGTTCGGTCCCGCCATCGACCACCGCATGGTCCTGGACGGCTACGCCCTCACCTGGACCGCCGCCGACCGGCAGATCGCCGACGCCGCCGAGCGCCACCTCGCCGAGACCGGCCCCGACCTCGCCTTCGTCTATCTCGGCGACACCGACGAGGTGGCCCACGCCCTCGGCCCCCACTGCCCCGAGTACGCCGCCGCCCTGCACGCCCAGGACGCCTACCTGGGCCGCCTGCTCGACGCCGTCCGCGCCCGTCCGGGGGAGAGCTGGACCGTGCTGGTCACCACCGACCACGGCCACGTGGACGAGGGCGGCCACGGCGGCACCTCGGCCGAGGAGCGCACGGTGTTCGTCATCGCGAACCGGCTGGACGCGGACCTCGGCGGCCGCCCGCTGGCCGAGCCCCGCCTGGTGGACGTCGGCCCGACCGCCCTGGCCCTGCTCGGCGTGCCGCTCGACCCGGCCTGGGAACTGGACGGGACACCGCTGTTCAACAGTTGGTGAATTTGTGGCAGACTCCGGAGAAGGGGTGCCTTCCATGAGGACCACACTCGACCTCTCCGAGATCGACGCCACGATGCTCGCCGAAGTGGGCGGAAAGGCCGCCAACCTCGGCGAGCTGACCCGCGCGGGCCTGCCCGTGCCACCCGGCTGGGCCCTGACCACCGACGCCTACCGGCAGGTCGCCGCCGGGATCGACCTCACCCCGGGCGACGGGCTCGCCGCGCGGGCCAGGCGCCACCTGCTCCGGACCGAGATGCCCGCCCCGGTGCGCGAGGAGATCGTGACGTCCTACGCGCGGCTCGGCGCGGACGTCCCGGTGGCCGTGCGCTCCTCGGCCACGGCGGAGGACCTGCCGTTCGCCAGCTTCGCCGGCCAGCAGGACACCTTCCTCAACGTGGTGGGCGCCGAGGCGCTGCTCGACGCCGTGCGCCGCTGCTGGGCCTCGCTGTGGAGCGACCGGGCCGTGGCCTACCGGGAGGCGAGCGGCGTCGGCCACGCCGGCGTCCGGCTCGCGGTGGTCGTCCAGGTGATGGTGGACGCGCGGGTGGCCGGGGTGATGTTCACCGCGAATCCGGTGACCGGCAGGCGGCGCGAGACCGTCCTCGACGCCGCCCCCGGACTCGGCGAGGCGGTCGTCTCCGGAGCCGTCGATCCCGACCGGTTCGTCGTCTCGGGCGGCGAGGTGCTGGAACGGCGGGCGGGCGGCCCGAAGCTGGCCGTCCGGCCGCTGCCCGGCGGCGGCGTCGAACGCGTCGAGACCGCCGCCGGGGGCCTGTGCCTGACCGACGCGCAGGTGCTCGCCCTGGCCGAGCTCGGCGCGCGCGTCGAGGACCACTACGGCACGCCGCAGGACACCGAGTGGGCCATCGGCCAGGACGGCACGCTCTGGCTCACCCAGGCCAGGCCGATCACCACCCTCTATCCGCTGCCCCGGCCGGCCGGGCCCGGCCTGCGCGTCCACCTGTCGCTCAACGTCGCCCAGGGCGTGATGGGGCCTCTTACGCCGATGGGGGTGTCGGTGTTCAACCTGGTCGCCTCAGGGGCGGCGACCCTGTTCGGGCACGCGCCCGCCGACCGGCTCGACGGCCCGGCGTTCCTGTCCGAGGCGGGGCAGCGGTTGTGGATCGACCTGACCACGCCGCTGCGCAGCCGTACCGGCCGGGCGGTCCTGACCCGCATGATGCCCTTGGGGGAGGCGCGGGCCGCGGCCGTCGTGCGGGAGCTGGCGGGCGACCCGCGGCTGTCGGTCGTCCAGACCTCGCCGCGCCCGTTCCTGCGCGGGCTGCGCCGCTTCGCGCGCCGCGTGCACGCGCCGGCGCGGGTCCGCGACGCGCTGCTGAGCCCGGCCAGGGCGCTCGCCCACGCCGCCCGCGTCGGCGAGGAGCTGGACCGCAGGCTCGAACCGCCGCCCGGCGCCACCCCCGCCCAGCGCCTCGACCACGCCGAACGCCTGCTCGCCGGGACGTTCCCG
The DNA here is from genome assembly GCF_053596515.1 of Nonomuraea sp. NPDC001684. Lineage (NCBI taxonomy): Bacteria > Bacillati > Actinomycetota > Actinomycetes > Streptosporangiales > Streptosporangiaceae > Nonomuraea > Nonomuraea sp. NPDC001684. The sequence continues at coordinate 169 of NZ_JBSFGJ010000075.1, read as the reverse complement.
GCCATCGTCTCGATCATGCCGATCGTGATCACCGGCTACGCCCTGCTCGGCCTGGCCGCCCGGCTCTCCGGCACGCGGGTGGGCGACCTGCAGGACGTCCTGCGCGGCGTCCCGAACAACCCGACCACCGAGATGGACCTGGAACTGTGGGACCTGGCCGGCCGCGTCG